>NZ_JBJJBV010000069.1:0-30292 GCF_045446735.1 Nocardiopsis protaetiae | reverse complement strand
AGCAGCTTTTCTCCCCCACCGCCATGGCCGACGACCCGTCCACCACCGCGGCGGGCGGCCGGCGCGGCCGCCCGGAGATGAGCGGGGGCGTGCTCTCGCCCAACGACCTGCGGGCCACCCTGGCCACCCGCGTCGAGCCGGACGAGATCGCGCAGTTCCAGCAGGTCGAGGTGTGGAAGATCGCGCACGACGAGACCACCGTCAAGGTGGGGACCTCCGGTTCCCGCGGGTACTCCGCGCGGCTGCGGTTCGGCGCGTCCGCGGGCGGCACCTCCAACCGCCTGGCCGACGACGCCGCCCAGCAGGACCCGGACACGGCCCTGCGGCCCCGCGACGGCGCCGGCCCGACCCCGATCGGCGGGGCCAACGCCGCCCGGACCCTCTACGACGCGACCGGCGCCGCGAAGGTGTCGGTGTCCTTCACCGCCTCCTCGGTCTTCGTCCCCAAGGCGACGATGGGCTACGTCTACCGCCTGTCCGGCCGGGTCACCCAGGCCGTGGAGCTGATGAAGAACCGCGGCCTCGTGCTGCCCGGCCCGTGGAAGACCCGTTTCCGCGGGTGGACGGCCCGGGTCGCCGACCTGGTGTCGGGGTACATCACCGCCCGCGACGCCCAGGAGGCGGGCATCGTCCGGGACCGGGTCGTCGAGAGCGGGGACGGGACCACCCTCGACCTGTCCCCCCAGCCGAACCCGGCCGACATCACCGACGTGCGGGTGCGGCCGGGGTTCGAGGGCTCCGGCAAGCGGGTCCGCCCGGCGGACCCGACCCGGGCGCTCAGCACTCTGGTGGAGCGGCTCGCGGCCCGGGGCTACGAGTTCACCGCGGGCGGCCGGGAGCGGTTGCTGGAGGCCCTCACGACCCGGCTGGGGAACACGTCCGGGACGAGCGAGCCGGTGGACGTGCGCATCCGGCGCCGGGACGGGTCCGGCGATCCGCGGTCCGGGGGCGTCTCCCACGACGCCCGCGTCCTGGTCGACCTCCGGACGCGGGCGGGCAAGGTGGAGTACCTCGCCGCCAGCGACGTCGTCCTGGAGTCGCACACGTGGAAGGTCGAGACCGGCGGCAGTACCGCGCGCGGCACCACCACGACCGCGGGCGCCGAGGGCACCTCGTTCAACCCGACCGCGTACCGGGGCGACACCGACGCGCCGGACGACGTGCCGCCCAACCGCCCGCTCGCCGCCTCCACGGCGGTCTCGGGGAGCGTGTCGAACACGCACACCGACACACGGAGCGCGTCCACCGAGCGCACCCGCACCGTCCGGCTGGAGATGGCCGGCAGCCCCTACGCCAAGGTCGAGCAGAGCAGCGAGCTGTCCCTGACCCTGGAGGGGCCCGACGGCCTCTCGGTCGACGCCCGGGAGGACGCGGGGCCCGTCCACACCCTCTACCCGTACTCCTACCTGGACTTCTCCCCCCGGACGGACGGCGCGGGCGGCACGGGCGGGGAGGGCTCCGGCACGGCCACCACCCCCGCCCCCGCCCCGCAGGTGAGCAGCAGGCCGGCGGAGGCGGGCCGGGACGCCGCGCAGGCGCTGGCCGACCGCGCCCAGGAGGTCTTCGACAACGAGCGGGCCACCCCGATCCCGGCCGACGCGATCCTCATGCCGACCGCCGTGGACGACGGCGGCCGCGGCGTCCGCGACACGGCCGCCGTCGTCATCGCCAGGTCGCTGGGGTGGAAGCCGCCCGCCGGGGGCGAGCGCCGCGACGGCTACACCGCCGACGAGGTCCGGCTGGCGCGCGCGTACACGGCCGAGCGGCTCAAGCTCGACCCGCACCACACCCCGGTCGACGCCACCCTGGAGTCCATCGCCCTCAAGGCCCTCTTCTCGCAGACGGCCGGGAGCACCGACGGCGCGCCCATGCTGGACCTCGGGCCGACACAGTGGAACCTGACCGCGCTGCCGGACCTGTCCGGGGCGCGCGTCCTGGACGTTGTCGCGGGCACCCGGCTGGTGGACACCGACTCCGAGACGCACTCCACCTCCCAGAGCACCGCCCAGGCCTCCGCGACCGCCGTCGACCCCTCGCTGCGCCCCGCCGGGCTCACCACCGAGCAGAACGTCTACGACAAGCACACGGGCGTCCACGGGGGCGCGCTCAACGCCCCGCTGGGCACGCGCACGCAGTCCGACTCCGCGACCGGCGGCCGCTCGACCGCCGCCCCGCCGACCGCGGAGGGACACCGGCTGGGCCCCGCCTACCTCGTCGAGTTCGACACCACCTGGCTGCTGAGCGCCGCCTCCGAGTCGCGAGGCGCGGACCTGCGCAAACGCACGACGGTGCACACCGGGCAGACCCGGAACCGGGTCGCCGCGTGGGTGTCCCAGGCCGACGCGGTCCGGCTCGGCCTGGTCACCGCGGAGCGGGCCCGGAGCCTGGCCGCCGAGGCCGAGCGCGTGCACGAGGCCGCCGACGCCATGGGCCAGGACGAGCAGGACTACGGGCGCGAGCGCGGCCGCCTGGAGGACCCGGTCCGCGACTACGTGAGCGCCCACCGCACCTACCGCCGGTGGCTCGACCGGCACGGGAACGCGTCCGAGGACGGCTCCCGGAGCGGTTCCTCCGACACCGCGGACTGGGCCGCCGACCGGCTGCGGGACGCCCGGCAGGCCTACCGCGAGCAGGAGGCCCGGTACGAGTCGAGCCGGGAGCAGTACGAGGACAGCACCCGGACCTGGGTGGACACCCTGCGGCGGGCGCGGCGGGAGTTCGCCCCCGAGAACACCACAGGAACCGCCAGAACCACGGGCACCACAGGCGGCACCGACACCACAGGCAATGTGGGCACGACAGGCACCACAAGCGCCGCGGGCACCACAGGCACTACGGGCACCACGGCGGGCCCGGCACCGGCCGGGACCCGGCAGGTCCCCCCGGTCACCGGGACGAGCCTGCGCGACGCGGTCGAGGCGCGGCTGGACACGCGGCCCGGCGGCCCCGAGCCCGCCGACGCCTCCGCCGACCTGGCCGGGAAGCTGGGGCGGGGGCTGGACACCCTCGCCGACCTGCGCAGGCGCACCCACCGGGCGGACGCCGACACCGGCAAGGTCGCGGAGCTGGTCACCCGGGTCGAGCGGTCGCTGGCCGACCGCGCCGAACGCGCCGCCGCCCTCCCCCACGCCGACCCCCACGCACCCACCCGGGCCCAGGTGGACGGGGTGCGGACCGGTGTCGAGGCGTTCGAACGCGACCTGGACCGGATCACCGCCGCCGAGGACGGGAACGCCGCCGAGATCGCGGCCCTCAACGGCCGGCGCGACGCCCTGCTGGCCCAGGCCCGCGACCTGCTGGCCCGCGCGGACGAGCGCGGCGACCGCTTCGCGCGGCAGGCGCGCGACACCCACGTCGTCCTGGCCCGCGCGCTGGACCGGCTGGAACGCTCCCAGGCTCTGCTGGACGACGCGCGGGCCCGCAACAACCGCGTCCGCACGGAGACGCTGAACACCCAGGCCCGGCACCGCCCGCTCGCCCGGGAGGCGGACGAACCCGGGCACGCCCACCTGGGCGGGGACGCCGCCCGCCTCGGCGACGGGCTGGACGAGGTCCGGAACGCGTCCCGCGCGCTGGCGGCACAGAACGCGGAGCAGAGGGACCGGATCCGGGGCCTGGTGGACGGCGTGCACACCACGGCCCACGGCGAACTGCCCGCCCTGGAGGACGAGGCGCGCCGCCAGGAGGGCCTGGCCGCGGAGCTGGCGGGACTGGGCCGCCCGCTGGTCGCCGACGCGCTGTCCGACCTGGGCAGGGTCGCCGACGGAGTCGCGGAGCGGTTCGCGGGGGCCGACACCTCGGTCACCGAGGCCGACGGCCTGCTGGACACCCGGGAGGAGGCCGCCGCCGCGGTGCCGCCGCCCTCCGGCACCCTGCCCACCGCCGATCAGGTGGACGGCCTCGCCGCGCGGATCGCGGCCTTCGAGGACGACCTGGCCCGGTACGCGGGGGCGTCCCGGCGGGACCCGGAGCAGGCCGCCGAGCTGACGCGGCGGCGCACCGAACTGCTGGAGGAGGCGGCGCGGCTCGCCGCCCCGGCCGGTGACCGGCGCACGCTGCTCGCCCCGGAGCTGACGGCCGCGGAGACGACCGCGGAGCAGGTGAACGAGCGCGTCGGGGCCGTGCGCACCCTGCTGGACCGCACCCGGCGGCTGCTGCCCCCGGCGTCCGAGGGGGCGGCTGCCGGTCCGAGCACCTCGCCGGAGGCGGGCACGGGCGCCCCGGGCCTGCGCGAACGGGTGGACGGGCTGGGGGCCGACAACGCGGCCTTCATCGAGGCGGACCCAGGCCTCCGCACCGAGCTGGACGAACTGAGGACGGCCGTCGACGCCCTCGCCGCCTCCCGTGCCGCCCTGGCAGCGCGTTCGGACGCCCTCGCGGCCCGGGCCGAGGAGCTGTCCGGCACCACGCTGCCCGACCTGCGGGCGGAGATCGCCCGCCTGGACGGCCTGATCGCGCGCCTGGCCGGGCTGGAGGCACGGCTGCGCGGCACCGAGGTCCCCGAGGCCGCCCCGGACTCCGACGACGATGGCACCGACGCCGACAGCGGCAGCGATGCCGAGGACAGCGACGACGTCGCCCCCGGCGGTGCCCCGACCCTGGCCCAGCGGTTCGACGACGCCCTCAACCCGGCACCCCCGGCGGCCCAGAGCACGTGACGAACGGGGGCATTAGTGTGTGTTCCGCGCGGGCCCCCCTCGCGGACGGACCCGGCCCCCACCCCCCTTTCCCCACTGGAGAACCCGTTGAGAAAGTCCCCGGCTCCGACCGCCCGGCCGCGGGCGGCCGGGCGCACCGCCGCCGCGCTCGTGCTCGCCCTGGGCTGCACCGCGGGCCCGGCCGCCGCCGCGGCCGACACCGGCGACGAGACTCCCCCGCCCCTGTCCCAGGTCTTCGAGTTCAAGCGCGCCGACCAGCCCTGCGCCGTGCCCGGCACGCACACGGTGGAGCAGAAGCCGTGGACCCGGCCCTTCCTCGGGCTGGACGAGGTCCACCGGCTGGGCACCGGCGCCGGGGCGCGGGTGGCCGTGCTCTCCCCCGAGCTGGACGCGAGCGGCCCCGCGCTCGGCGGGGCCGTCGAGGGCGGCGGGTCCGCCGACTGCCTCGGGTACGGGACGTTCCTGGCCGGTGTCGTCGCGGGGCGGGCGGTGGAGGGCAGCGGGGCCGTGGGCGTGGCGCCGGGGGCCGAGCTGCTGTTCGTGCCGACCGGGGCCCCCGACACCGGGCTGGCCTCCTCCGGGCAGATCGCCTCCGGGATCGGGACCGCGGTGGAGGCGGGCGCCGACGTCGTCCTGGTCGCCACCGCCACCTGGGAGAACTCACAGGCCCTGGACGGGGCCGTGACCGCGGCCGCCGAGGCGGGCGCGCTGGTGGTGGCGCCCGCCACGGTGAACACGGTGCGCGGGCCGATGGCGGGCTACCCCGCGCAGCACCCCGAGGCGCTGAGCGTGGCGGCGCACGACCCGGAGGGCCTGCCGGTGGTCGACGCGGCGCTGGCGCGCGCCGACGGCGACCTGGTCCGGGTGGACCTGCTGGCGCCGGGCGACCTCACCGCGGGCCCCGGCGCCGGGGGCGGCCACGTGACCGGGTCCGGGCCGGGGGTGGCGGCGGCCTTCGCCGCCGGGACGGCCGCCCTGCTGGCCGCCCGCTCGCCGGAGCTCACCGCGCACGAGCTGCGGGAGCGCCTCATCACCACCGCCTACCCCTCGCCCGCGGGGGTCAAGGACCCGGTGAGCGGGATGGGCCGCATCGACCCGCTGGGCGCGCTGGTCACCGAGCCCGGCGGGGAGGCGGCACCGGTCGTCGGCGGGCGGTTCGTGCCCGACCCCTCGCCGCGGGGTTCGCTGGAGGCGGTGCCGACCGCCGCGACGGTCGGGGCCTTCGCGCTGCTGGTGGTGCTGTGCGCCCTGGCGGGCGCCGTGGTGCGCAACGGCAGGGCCCGCGGCTGGCGGCCCGCGCAGCCGGGCGAGCCCGTGCCGATCGGCCCGGCCCCGGAGCGGGACCCCGGGACCGGGCGCCGCTGACCGCCGCCCCGGCCCGGACCCGGTCACGTGGCCGCCCCCGGAAAGGGGGCGGCGGGTGTCAGCCGCCCGCCTCCTCCTCGATCAGCGCCAGCTGCACCTCCACCGGGTCGCGGCGGGAGATCCACAGGGCGCGCCCCGGCGGCATCCGGCGGGCCCGCACGCTGCCGAAGAGCATCCCCTCCGACGGCGGTGAGGAGAACATGATGCTCGGGGTGTTGAGGTCGATCATCGAGCGGATGAACGGGTCGCCGCTGGCCCGCCCGAACCCGCCCGCCGCGTGCACGAGGATCACGTGCATGCCGATCTCCGCGCCCTGGGCGAGCATGGGCGCCAGCGGGGCCATCGGCCCGGCGCCGCTCCCGGCGACCAGCTCGTAGTCGTCCACGATGATGAACAGCTCCGGCCCGGTCCACCAGTCGCGGAGCCGGATCCGGTCGGGGGTGATGTCGGGTCCGGGCATGCGGACCTGCATCGCCTGCGCGGCGGCCTGCATCATCTCGCGGACGCTGTCGCCGGTCACCGCGTAGCCGAGCTGCATCTCCTTGGGGATCGCGTCGTAGAGCCTGCGCCGCTGGTCGCCCAGCACCACGCGCGCCTGGGTCGGCCCGTAGTGGGTGCGGATCGCGTCGGTGATGAGCCGGACCAGGTTGGTCTTGCCCGACTCGGTGTCCCCGACCACCAGCAGGTGGGGGGCGGCGCCGAAGTCCTGCCAGAAGGGCTGCATGCGGCGGCTCTCCAGGCCCAGCGGCACGCGCAGGACCCCGCTGGTCCCGGCCAGGTCGGAGCCGGGCAGCTCCGACACCCGGAGCAGGGCGGGCAGGGTGCGCACCGGCGGCGCGGCGGGCCCGTCCCAGGCGTTCTTGGCGCGCGCGACCAGCTCGGCCATGCCGGCCGACACCGTCACCGGGTCCGCGTCGCCGTCGGCGCGGGGCAGGGCGGTGAGGAAGTGGTGCTTGTCGTCGGTGATGCCGCGCCCGGGGACGCGGGGCACGGACTGGGCGGCGCGCATGTGCACGAGGGAGTCGACCGGGTCGCCCAGCCGCAGCTCGAACCGGGTGCCCAGCAGGTCGCGGACGCTCGTGTTGAAGTCGGCCCAGCGGGGCGAGGCGACCATGACGTGGATGCCGTAGTTGAGGCCGCGCTGAACGAGCTGGACGATGGACGCGACCAGGTCCATGTTGTCCTGGCGGATGGTGCCCCAGCCGTCGACGACCAGGAACACGTCGCCGTGGCGCTCGTCGGCGAACTCCCCCGCGGCCCGCCGGGTCCGGAAGGTGGCCATGGAGTCGATCCCCTCCTCCGCGAAGAGCGTCTCGCGGTGGGTGAGGATCTCGTGCATCTCCATCACGGTGCGGACGATGCGGCGCTCGTCGGTGCGCGCCGCCACGCTGCCCACGTGCGGCAGGTCCTTGAGCGCCTGGAGCAGGCCGCCACCGCAGTCGATGCCGTAGAACTGCACCTGGGCGGGGGTGTTGCGGAGCGCGAGCCCGAGGATGAGCGAGGCCAGCAGGGTGCTCTTGCCGCTCTGGGGGCCGCCGGCGATCCCGATGTTGCCGCCCGCGCCGGTGAGCTCGGCGGCCAGGGGCTTGCGCAGGTGCTGGAAGGGGAGGTCGACGACGCCGACGGCGACGTCGAGCGATCCCCGCTCGTCCCAGAGCACCCCGCCCGGGGGGATCGGGGTCCCGGTCATGCGGTGCAGCTCGTCGAGCAGCGGCGGGTCCGCCAGCGGGGGCAGCCACACCTCGCGGGCGGCGGGCCCGTGGGCCGCGAGGCGGTCCAGCGCCGTCTCCAGCAGCGAGGTCGCCGCCTCCTGCGGCTCCTCCACGGCCTCCACCTCGGTCTCGGCCTCGGGCACCGGCACGGGGGCGTCGGTGAACAGGACCACGTCCCCCTCCGCCGCCCCGGTGCTGCGCACGGCGCGCCGGTTCACCCGGTAGGGGCCCGAGACGTAGGCGGCCTTGAACCGGGTGAGGGTGTCGGTGTCGGTCTTGAGGAAGCCGTTGCCGGGCGAGGACGGCAACCGGTGCGCGTCGGGCACCCCGAGCACCCCGCGGCTCTCGATCGCCGAGAAGGTGCGCAGGGCGATCCGGTAGGACAGGTGGCTTTCGAGCTGGTGCATCCGGCCCTCGTCCAGGCGCTGGGAGGCCAGCAGCAGGTGCACGCCCAGGCTGCGCCCCAGGCGGCCGATCATGACGAACAGGTCCATGAAGTCGCGGTGCGCGGCCAGCAGCTCGCTGAACTCGTCCACCACGACGAAGAGCGTCGGCAGCGGCTCCATGGCGGGGTCGGACTCGCGGGCCTTCTCGTACTCGTGCACCGAGCTGTAGCCGCCCGCCGCGCGCAGGTGCTCCTGGCGGCGCACCAGCTCGCCGTGCAGGGCGTCCTGCATGCGCTCGACCAGGATGGCCTCGTCGGCGAGGTTGGTGATGAGGGCGGAGGTGTGCCGCAGCCCGTCCAGGCCGATGAAGGTGGCGCCGCCCTTGAAGTCGACCAGGATGAAGTTGAGCGTCTCGGGGGTGTGGGTCAGGGCCAGGCCCAGGACCAGGGTGCGCAGCAGTTCGCTCTTGCCCGAGCCGGTGGCGCCGATCAGCATGCCGTGCGGGCCCATGCCGCCCAGCGCGGACTCCTTGAGGTCCAGCTCCAGCGGCGCCCCCTCGGAGGTCATGCCGATCGGGACCCGCAGCCGGTTCTTGGGGTGCAGCTCGCCCCACATCCGCTCGGGGTCGTGGGTGTACAGGTCGCGGACGCCCAGCAGGGTGGTCAGCTCGAAGTCGGTGGTGAGCGGCTCGGTGACCTCGGCGGCGACACCGCTCATCCGGTAGGGGGCGATCAGGCGGGCCAGCGACGCGACGCGGGCCGGGCTCAGCGTGTCGGGGCGGCCCAGGTCCTCCTCGGTGTCGCGCCCGGTGTTGTCGCTGCCCAGCATCACCAGGCGGTCGGGCTCCACGCGCAGGGCCAGGGTGTAGGGGTCGTCCTCGGGCGGCATGGGGTCGGCGACGTCCACGACGACGGCGTTGCGGTAGCCGCCGCCGAGCAGCCGCGACCCGGGCGGGATGCTGCCGCCGTCGACCACGATGACGAGGAAGGGCTCCTCCCGGCCGGGCACCGCGGCGGGGTCGAAGCGGGGGCGGTCGGCGACCTCCTCTCCGAGCAGGCCCTCCAGTTCGACGGCGTCGGTGCACAGCAGGCGGGCCGGGCCCGCCCCGTCGCGGACCGCGGGGTGCTGGGCGTGCGGCAGCCACTTGACCCAGGACCAGTGCGGCATGGACGCGGCCGAGGCGCAGACGGCGACGCGCAGCTCGTCGTGGGAGTGGAACACCGCGAGCTGCCCGAGCAGGGCGCGCACCAGGCCCCGGGAGGCGGCGACGTCACCGCGCATGGTGACGCGGGCATAGCCGCGCAGGTACACCTGCACGGGCTGGTCCTCGACGGTGCCGTAGGCGCGGATGAAGCGGCGCAGCGCGTGCGCGCTCAGGGGTTCGAGGTCCTCCACCGGCTTGGAGGAGACCGGGGAGATCTTCATGGACAGCGCCTGCTCGCCGACGGCGACGCGGACCTCTCCGAAGTCCTCGTCGTCGGCGCGGCGCTCCCACAGGCGCGAGGTGCGCACGATCGACCACAGGGCGTCGGGGTGGGGGGCGCGCCAGAGCATGGCGTCGCGCTGCTCGGTGACGACGTCGCGCAGCCGGGTGCGCATCTGCCGCAGGTAGCGCAGGTAGTCGCGGCGGTCGTCGTTGAGTTTGCGGCGGCGTTCCAGGACCGCGCGCAGGTACTGCCCGCCGAGCATCACGACGGCGCCGGTGAGCATCATGCCGCCCGCGATGAACGGCATGACGCTGTTGCCCATGTTCCCGGGCCGGATGAACATCATCAGCATCGCCATCGAGGTCAGCGCCATCGGCATGTACATGAAGACCGACGACATGCTCGACTGCTGCTCGGTGAGCTCGGGGGGCTCCTGGAGGGAGATCTCCCCCGAGGGCAGGTCGGGGCCGGGGCGCCGGGGCGGGCGCCGCACACGGATGGTGGTCACGGGTTCGGGAGCCTCCTCGTGGGAAGCCGGCGCGCCGGGGCGGGCGCGCACGGGGGGCGGGGGTCGGGGGCCAGAGGTCAGGGGGCCGGGGGGCGAGAACGAGACGACCACATCTGGGTGATCTCTTGCGGAAGAGAAAAGCTACTGTTGCCAAACAAGGTCACAAATCCGGATACTTAAACCAACACAAGGCCAGAATCCGATATCTAAGTGTTAGTGTCTGTGGCGTTCAGTAACGACCCCCCTCGAACCCCACCACCCCCTCACCCCCCACCGATCGGCTCAGGATGAACGAATCCTCCGCTGCCGACCCCTGCCGCCTGCTCATACGCGCGCCCGGGCGCGCCTTCGAGATCGCGGCACCGGTCGAGGTCCCCCTGTCCGAAATCCTCCCGACCCTCGTGCTGTACGCCGAGGGCGACGACGGCGAGGACCTGGACGAGAGCGGCCTGGAACACGACGGCTGGGTCCTCCAGCAGCTGGGCGACGACCCCCTGGACGAGAGCGAGACGCCGGCGTCCCTGGGGCTGTGCCACGGGGAGACCCTCTACCTGCGGCCCCGCCGCGAGCAGCTGCCCCCGGTGCACTTCGACGACGTCGTCGACGGCGTCGCCACCGGCATGGGCGAGCGCTCCGACCGGTGGGGGCCCGCGCACACCCGCGTGTTCCTCCAGGTCATGGGCCTGGCGGTGCTGGCCGTGGGCCTGGCCGTGCTCGCGGCCGGGGGGCGCAACCTGTTCACCGTGCTGGGCGCGGGCTGCTCGGCGGGGCTGATGCTGCTGTCGGCCTGGGCCGCCTCCCGGGCCATGGCCGACCGCGGCGCGGCGGCGGGGCTGGCCGGGGCGGCGACGGCGGCCATGGCGCTGGCCGGGGCCCTGGTGCCCACCGGCGAGCCCGGAACGCTGTTCAGCGGCGCCGTCCTGCTGACCGCCTCGGTGACCGCCGCCGGGGCGAGCGTGCTCGGGATGGCCGCGGTGGCCGGGGCGGTGCCGTTCTTCACCGGCCTGTTCACGGTCGAGATCCTGGGTGTGGTCGGCGGCCTGGCCCTGATGTTCCTGCCGGGCACCTCCGTGCCGGAGGCGGCCGCCCTGGTGGCGCTGGTCGCCCTGTTCCTGGGCACCTACGCGCCGCAGCTGGCGTTCCGGCTCTCGGGCCTGAAACTGCCCGCGCTGCCGTCGAACACGCGGCAGCTCCAGGAGGAGATCGACCCCCTCCCGGCCCGGCGGGTCCTGGACCGCACGGCGCTGGCCGACCGCTTCCAGACCGCCCTGTACGCCGCGACCGGCGCGGTGCTCGCGGTCTGCCTGGCCGTCCTGGCCACGACCCCGGGCTGGGTGCCCGTCACGATCACCGTGGTCCTGGCCCTGGTCATGCTGCTCCAGGCCCGGGGGCTGGGCAGCTCCTGGCAGCGCTTCCTCATGGTGGCCCCGCCCTGGTCCGGGCTCGGCGTCCTGGCCCTGGCGCTGGCCTGGGGCGCGGAGCCGCTGGGCCGGCTGCTCGCGGTCCTCGGGCTGTTCGGCGCCACCGCGGTCCTCGCGGTGGTCTCCTGGAGCCTGCCCGGGACCCGGCCGCTGCCGCACTGGGGCCGGGCCGCGGAGATCCTCCAGGTGGTGCTGTGCGCCGCGCTGATCCCGCTGGTACTGGCCCTGTTCGAGGTGTACGGCCTGCTGCGCGGGATCGGGGGCTGACATGCAGTCACGCCGCGACCGTGTCATGGCCCACAACTTCACGGTGGGACGCCTGGGGACCGCGATGCTGGAGGGCGACCCCGACGCCGTGGACGCCCCGATGCGGCGCACCCGCACCGGGAACTACGTGGGCATCGGCCTGGGCGCGCTGATCTGCATCGGCTTCCTCGTGGTCGGCCTGATCTTCCCTGGCGGCGCCACCTCCTGGCGCCAGGAGGGCCGGATCGTCATCGACCGCAACGGCGGCGCCACCTACCTGTACGCGGGCGGCATGCTCCGCCCCGTCGCCAACCTGGCCTCGGCCCGGCTGGCCCTGGGCGCGGGCGCCACCCCCAGCCTGGTCTCGCAGCGCTCCCTGGAGGGGGAGACGATGGGCGGGCCGGTGGGGATCGCCGGGGCGCCCGACGCCCTGCCCGAGGGCGGCGCCGGGGACGTGTGGCGGCTGTGCGCGCTGGAGCCGGGCGCAGGACAGGACGCGCAGCGGGGGCGGACCGCGCTGGTGGTGGGCGAGGCCCCGCCGCCGTGGGTGGCGGGCCCGGACGCGGCCTTCCCGGTCTCGGGGCCGGACGGGACCGTGTACCTGCTGTGGCAGGGCATGCGGTTGCGCCTGGAGGAGTCCTCCGGGGCCCTGCAATCCCTCGGCTACGGCACGAGCCCCGTCCTGCCGGTGTCCTCCGCCTTCCTCAACGCGGTCCCCGAGGGCCCCGACCTGGCCGCCCCCGACGTCCCCGGCGCCGGGGAGGAGGGCCGCGAGCTGGCCGGGGCCCCGCGGCTGGTGGGCCAGGTGTTCGCGGTGTCCATCCCCGGCCAGGACGACCAGCACTACCTGCTGGCCCGGGAGGGCCTGGTGCCGCTCACCCTCACCCAGGCCCTGCTGGTCCTGGGCGACACCGGGGTATCCGGCCCCGCCTACGCCGGGGCCTCCCCCGAACCCGTGCCGCTGCCCGCCGCCGAGGTGCAGGCCGACCTCGCCGCCGAGGGCGCCCCGACCGGCGCCGAGGGCCTGCCCCCGGCGCCGCCCACCGCCCTGGACGCGGGCCGGGGCGTCCCCTGCCTGCGCTGGGAGCCCGACGGCTCCATGGAACTCACCCTGGACGCCCCCGGGACCCTCCAGGCGTGGCCGGTGCCGGAGCACCCCTTCGTCGAACCCGGCTGCCCCACCCCCGACCTGGTCGGCATCCCCAGCGGGCGGGGCGGCCCGGTGCGCGCCCGGGCCCTCGCGGGCTCGGAGGCCGCGCCCACCTACTTCGTGGTGACGGACGCCGCCGCCAAATACCCGGTCGCGGACGCCGCCGCCCTGGGCGCACTCGGCTACGGCGAGGACGAGGCGGTACCCCTGCCGACGTCCCTGCTCCGGGTGCTCCCCACCGGACCCCTGCTGAGCCAGGACGCGGCCGTGCTCCCGCCGGTGTCCTCGCCCCCGACCGGGGGCAGCCCCTGCCCCTAGCGACCGATCACCAGAGGAGATGAACCATGACGGGCAGAACACGCAGTACCGACGAGGCCAACAGGATCGCCCAGGAGGCGATGACGGAGGCCCACACCGCGTGCAACCGGATCTACCGCGAGGTCGACGACACCCGCGACGGCCTGCGCACGTCCTGGCAGGGCGCGGCCTCCAACCGCTACAGCGAGGCCCTGGTGGGCTGGCTGGAGGAGCTGCGGCTCATCACCAACGACATGAACCAGATGATCGGCACGTTCGGCGGCACGGTGCAGGCCATGAACGCCACCGAGGACCAGGCCATCCTGACCGGTTCGCGGTGGATGGACGACCTGAACCCGAACCAGGGCGGCTGAGCAGCGCGGCGCGCCCTGTGCGGCCCACCGGGCCGCGCACCGTGCCGCCTCCCGGGCCGTCCCCGGCGGGCGCGCCCGACCGGAGCCGCCCGCGGACCGCCACGCCCGCGCGCGGCGCCGTCCTCCACGCAACCCCCCGAAGGGAACGGAAGCAATGAACGGTTTCGACGTCAGTTACGCCCACGTCGACGAGGCCACCACCCGCCTGGTCCAGCAGACCGAGGACGTGGCCCGCCAGATCGAGGAGCTCGACGCCAAGATGCGGGCGGTCCTGGCCGACCTCGAAGGTGAGACCAAGGAGAACTACGAGGTCAAGGTCAAGGCCTGGCGGCTGAACGTGGCCGACATGCGCACCCTGCT
Source organism: Nocardiopsis protaetiae (assembly GCF_045446735.1). Taxonomy (NCBI): domain Bacteria; kingdom Bacillati; phylum Actinomycetota; class Actinomycetes; order Streptosporangiales; family Nocardiopsidaceae; genus Nocardiopsis; species Nocardiopsis protaetiae. The sequence continues at coordinate 16,388 of NZ_JBJJBV010000069.1, read as the reverse complement.
GGGCAAGGCGCAGGTCGCCCTCAACGACATCCGCAACAACTACTCCGGCACCGACCGCCGCGAGGCCATGAACTGGGCCGCCCTGCTGTAAGGCCGCCACCGGCACGCCGGCCCCGGTGGCCGGCGGCGTTCCGGGTCCGGGCCCGTCCGTCCGCGGGCCCGGACCCCTCCCTCCCCTCCTTCGGATGACGCCCGACGCGCGGGCGGTCAGGAGACAGAGAACGTGTCCGAATCGCTGTACGACGTTCGCGCCGCCCTCTCCGGTGAACCGGAGGTCCCCGTCGAGGACGGGGAGGAGCAGGAGGCGGTGACCGTGCTGGCCACCGCCCAGGAGAGCACCTCCGGCGGCGGGCAGGGGGTCGGTGCACCCCTGAGCCTGAACCTCGCCACCGGCCTGCTGACGATGACCAACCGCTCCGGCACGGTCGAGGCGGACGCGCTCAGCGGGGAGGTGACCCTCGACCCCGACGTGCCCGGCGGTGTGGGGCGGCGCGACGGGTTCCTCGTCATGGGCGCGACCGCCGAGGGGTCGCCGCTGGTGGCGGGCATGCGGGTCCAGGGGGAGATCCTCACGCCGGTGGACGGTGCCGTGGGTGTGCCCGCGTCGGTGGAGGGCTCCACGGAGGGGGTGGTGACCGAGCCGGTGGCGGCCGAGCCCCTGGTGGCGGAATCCCCGGCGACCCCGCTGGAGCCGGTGCACGTGGTCTCGGTCCGGGAGCCCGGGGAGGGGGATTCCCAGGGCGACCTCCGGGGCGGCTTCACCGAGATGCTCCCCGCGCAGGAGGGCGTGCCGGTCTCGGCGCCGATCGAGGCGGTCCCCATCAGCGCGCCCGCGGAGATCGGGGAGGCCGCGGAGGCCCTGGGCCCGATCGTGACCGTCGACCCGAAGACCGGCGAGACCGTCATCCTCGCCGAGGACCTGAAGATCACCGTGGGCCCCGAGGCCGGGCTGGTGAAGGTCGAGCCCTCCGGGCAGAACGTCCCCCTGGACCCCGACGCCGAGCCGATCACGGTCGAGGCGGGCGGGCTGAGCATGGTGATCGACCCGGCCACGGGCACCCTTGAGGTGAACCCGATCAAGGGCGAGTTCGCGGACGTCACCGTCGAGATCGGCGACGTGCGCATCGTCACGGACGGGGAGACCGGGGAGGTCACGGTCGACCCGGGCGAGGGGACGGTGTCGGTCGACCCCGAGACCGGGCTGATCACCGTCGAGCCGCCGGCGGCCGAGGAGGACGGGGAGACCGGGCAGGACGGAGAAGACGGAGAAGACGGGGAGGACGGGGACCGGGACGAGGAGGGCTCCGAAAGCGGCGAAGGCGGCGGTGGGACCGGCGACGGCGACACCGATGGCGGTGGCGCCGACGGCGGTGGCGACACCGGCGGCGACGGCGGGAAGGGCGAACCCGACCCCGAGGAGGATCGGGAGGCCCCCGGCGGCGGTGGCGGCGACGGGCGGCCCGGCGAGGACTCCGATGACGGGGACACGGGCGACGGGAACACCGGGGGCGGGGACACCGGCGGTGAGAAGGGCGACTCCTCCGAGTACGACCCCATCGACGGCGACGGCATGTACGGCCCCGCGCCGCAGGTACCGGAGCAGAACGGCGGCGAGCGGGTCACGGACCCCGTCCCCGACCCGCGGCCCGACCCGGAAGGCGACGGGAGCGGCGGCCCGTCCGGCGACCGGACCGGCTCCGGCGGCGAGGGCGGCGAAAGCGGTGGGGGAGACGAAAGCGGTGAGGGCGACGGCTCCTACGCCGAGGACCCCATCACCGGTGACGGCATGTACGGCCCGGCGCCCGAGGTGCCGGAGGACCCGCCCGTCCAGTCGCGTCTGGTGAACCCCGACGACACCGACGGCACCGGTGACCGGCCCGGAGAAGAGCAGGGAGAGCCGGACCCCGAGCCCGTGGTGACCCCGGTCGGCGACGACCAGGGCGGCGGGGGCGGTGGCGGCGGCGGGGACGACTCCTTCGCGTTCGACCCCATCACCGGCGAGGGCATGTACGGACCGGCCCCCGACCCCGTGGTCACCAAGCCCAAGCCCACGACCACGGACACGACGGGCGGCGGCCAGACCGGCGGCGGTGGTGGCGGCGGTGGCGGCGGTGGCAGCGCGGGCGACGAGGAGGACGAGGGCGAGAAGAAGGACGACGAGGACGACGACGAGGACGACAAGGGGGACGGCGACGACGAGGACGACAAGGAGAAGCCGGGCGACGACGACAAGGGCGGCGGCAACGGAGGCGACGGGAGCGGCGGCGGCAGTGGCGGCAGCGGCTCCAAGGAGGGCGAGGGCACCAAGATCGACGTGCCCCGGCTGCGGAGCTTCCAGCAGGAGTACGTCGGCACGCTCAACACCGACCTCGGCACCCACATCACGAACTTCAGCGATTTCGAGGGCGCGGGCACGGGCGACAAGGGCGCCAACGTCGTCCTGCTGGGCAACCCGGCGCTGCTCAAGAGCGCGAGCGACCTGACCGGCAGGATCGACCGGTCCATGGCAAGCCTCTACTCGATCATGAAGAAGTTCCGCAAGGAGCTCGACGAGATCACCGACCAGCTGGAGATCAACATCAACGTGTTCGAGGAGCTGGAGGAGGACCAGGTGCTCAACGCGGGCCAGGTCGTCTATCTGATCGGCAGCCCGCCCGGGGCGACCGGAGGCGGCGGCGGGTCCACGACCCCCTGACAGGAAGGACCGGAACCGCCGCGCGCCCGAGCACACCGGAGGAACAGTGCCCCCACTCCACGAGATCATGAACATCATCGCCGACTCCGGCGACGGCGGCCTCTACCCGCCCATGCCGAGCATCGACACCCTCATCGGTCCGGAAGCGCACTGGCTGGACCACGGCCGCTACCACTTCGCCAAGGACACCAAGCCGTTCGTCGGCTTCGAGTTCGACTACGGCGGCCACGAGATGAACCGCTGGTGGCGGATGCGCAAGCCCGGCCAGCAGTACGTCGGCGGCTACGGCGGCGGGTACTACGTGCCCAACGGCTGGGACTACGCCGGCTACACGATGGGCGAGCAGCTGTGGGACGGGCCCGACTCGCCCGAGGCGAAGTTCCGCAACGCCCTCACCAAACTCGCCGGCCTCATCCCCGACTCCATGTCCGGGACGGTGGGCTCGTCCTCCTTCCGGGGCACCTCGCTGCTGGACCTCATCAAGGACCTCAGCGCCCTGGCCAAGATGCTGGACACGCACAGCGAGAAGATGCGCAAGGCCTACCAGGAGCTCGACGTTCCGGAGGGGCCGATGATGGGCTCGGCCGCGTCGGCCTACGCGGCCCGGCTCTTCGACTTCTCGCGCCGGCTGCTGGACCTCAAGAACCAGGTGAACGACAACCACAAGCAGCTGGAGCCCATCCTCGAACCCATCAAGGCCAAGGCCCTGGAGCTCCAGACGGCGGTGACGGAGGTCTTCAACGACCCCGGCAGCGGCATGCGCCGCATCCTCGACGACTGGTACCACGGCATGAGCGCCGGCAGCGAGCAGTGGAACTCCGCCCGCAACCAGTTCCAGGTCCTCATCCACCAGGACCCGCCGGTCTACGGGATCCCCGGCGATCCCCCCACGAACAGCAACATCAACAACGAGCTGAAGAACCGCTGGCGCAGGAAGCACTCGCGCATCATCGAGGCCGCGGACGCGCTGTACGACAAGATGGACGAGCTGTACAAGCGGGCGTACACCAACCTGGAGGAGATCGAGACCCCCAAGGGGGGTCTGCCGATGAGCATGGTCGGCCCCGGCGACAACGATGGGCCTGGCGGCGGGGACGGCAACGGCAACGGCGGCCCCGAGACGATCAAGATCGACTGGGGCGACGGCCCGCCCGAGATCAAGCCGCCGCCGGAGCTGAACTACGACACCGGGGGCGGCGGGGACGGCAACGGCCCGCCGGAGGTCGAACCGCCGCCGGAGCTGAACTTCGACACCGGCGGCGGTGACGGCAACGGCGCGGGTGGCGGTGGGGACGGCACCGGCGGAGGCGGCGACGGCGGCCCCGACCTGAACTTCGACACCGGCGGTGGCGGGGACGGGTCCGGCAGCGGTGAGGGCGGTGGCAGCGGCGGCCCGGACGGCACGACCGGCGCGCCGCCGCCCCCGCCCGGGATGTCCACGAACTTCCCCGGCACGGGCGACGGCACCTCGGTTCCCCCGCCGGTCGGCGGTGGCAACGGCGGGGCGGTCCCCCCGCCGCCTCCTCCGCTGTCCACGAACTTCCCCGGCACGGGGGACGGTGCCACCGCTCCCCCGCCCGGGGCGGACACGGACTTCCCCGGAACGGGCGGCGGCAACGGCGGTGTGATCCCGCCGCCGCCCCCGCCGCTGTCCACGAACTTCCCCGGTTCGGGCGGTTCGGGCGGTTCCGGTGGCGACCGGCGGCCGGGGGGCGCACCCCCCGTGCTGGACATCGACCCGGAGACGGGGCTGCCGATCGACCCCGGGACCGGGCGGCCCTACCCCGTCGACCCGGACACAGGCATCCCCTACAACCCCGACAACGGCCTGCCCATCAACTTCGACCCCGGGACCGGGGAGGTCGCGCCGATCGACCCCGTCACCGGCGAGCCGGTCTCCCCGGGCGGGGGGACACGGCTCGACATGGACCCGGAGACGGGGCTGCCGATCGATCCCGGGACCGGGCGGCCCTACCCGGTCGACCCCGAGACCGGCCTGCCCTACAACCCGGACACGGGCCTGCCCATCAACTACGACCCGGTCACCGGCCAGGTGGACCCGATCGACCCCGTCACCGGGCGGCCGCTGCCGCCCGACTCCTTCAGCCCGCCGCCGGTGGACCCGGGGATGGACACGAACTTCCCCGGCGGCTCCGAGAACACACCGATCAACCCCGTCACCGGGGGACCGGCCGAGGTCGACCCCGACACCGGCATCCCCTACCCCGTGGACCCCGACACCGGCGAGGCGATCAAGGACGGGTTCGACGTACCCGAGGACCTGACCTATCCGCCGCCGCGGTTCGAGAGCGGCGGTCCGGAGGGGCTCAACTACGGGGGTTCCGGGGGGAACGACCCGTCCTCCGGCGGTTCCGGCGGGAGCGGCGCCCCCGGGTCGGTGGACCGCAGCGACATGTTCGCGACCCCCACCCAGGCGGGCGGCGGCGTCCAGGCCCAGGCGGGCGCGGGCGGCGGGGCCGGTGCCGGGGCGGCGGGTCCCGGCGGCGCCGTGGGCGCGGCGGGCGCCGACGGCACGGGCGGGATGGGCTCGCCCATGATGCCCCCGATGATGCCGCCGATGGGCGGTATGGGGGGCGGCGGTGGCGGCGGCGAGAACCGCGACCGCAACCGCTCCACCTGGCTCTCCGAGGACGAGAAGGTCTGGGGCACCGACAAGAACCGGCAGCGATCCGTGCTCGGGCGACCCGAGCCCGGCGGAAAGAAGAAGGGAGCGGCCCGCCATGAGTTCGTCGATGCGGGAGCAGATGGAGGCCGAACTGGAACGGCTTCACACGACGATGAGGGAACTCTCGGACGCAAGCGCAAGCCTGGAGTCGGCAACAGAAGAGGCCGTCGCCAAGAACAGGCTGGTGGCGGCGACGGTGGACGGGACGGGTCGGCTGACTGAGCTGAAGTTCCACACCGACGGCTACCGGAGCATGGCCCCGGCCGAGCTGTCCGCGGCGATCGTGGAGGTCGTCGGGCGGGCGCAGCGGCAGATGGCCGACCGCGCGGCCGAGATCTACAAGGCCTTCACCCCCGAGGGGGTCGACGCCGCGGCGGCCATGCGCGGCGAGCTGGACCCGGAGGAGACGCTGCGCCGCATGGGCGTCTCCCTGGACGACCTGCGCTAGCGGACGCCGGCGGACACGACCGCGCCGAGCACGGAACCGAAGGAGGACCGGCTATGCCAGCGGAGGGCGAGAACCTCTCCGTCTTCCCCGAGGGGATGGGCAGGGACGGCACACGCATCCACGATGCGGCCGACTACACCGACGAGCTGGTGGCGTACACGCGCTCCGCGCGCGAGCCGCTGGGCACCCCGTGGGGTGAGAAGGGCGAGTACGCCGAGCAGATGCAGAAGCTGATCGGCGAGTCGGAGGAGTACCTCTACACGCTGCTGGACTACATCGCCGTGGCCCAGCGCCAGGCCGCCGACGGCACCGTCGGTTCGGCGGGGAGCTTCCAGGCCGCGGAGGACGCCAACACCGACATCGCGGGGACCGTCGGCGGCGAGGGACAGCAGGGAGGACGCCGATGAGCCCGAGCGCGACGCCGGGGGACGGGTCCCCCGAGGGGGCCGTCCCGCCCGCGGCGCCCGCCCCGGTGGACGCGGCCGGACCGGTGGACGCGGCCGGACCGAAGGAGGCGTTCCGGTCGGCCCTGAACACCGGGGAGCCCGCCGCGGCGGAGCGCCCCGCGCCGGTCGCCCCGCAGGCGGCGGAGGCCGCGGAGGCCGTGGAGGCGACCGCGCCGCGGGACGCCGACGCGGTGCCCGCGGCGGTGGAGGGCGACCAGGCCCCCGACCGCCGGGTGGGTTCGGTGGTCACCGGCCCCGACCGGGGTGGCGCCCCGGAGGCCGAGCCCGCGCTGGACCGCCCCGGGGCCCCGATGCTGGCCGGTGCGGCCATCGCCGGGCTCATCCTGGTGGCGGCGCCCTTCGCCGTGGTCACCGGCGGACCCGTGATGAGCCTGGACGTCGCGGCCGCCCGGGACCCGGTGTCGGGGACGCTCCCCGGGCAGGGGCAGCAGGGGCAGGCTCAGGCGGGCGGCGGCCAGAGCGGGGACGCGGGAACGGGTTCCGCGCTCGTGCCGGGCGGCGACGTCGGCGGGGGCTCCCCGGTCACAGACACCGTTCCGGACACCGGCTACGTGCCGCAGGTCCGCGACGACACCCCGGTCCCGACCATGCCCGACCCGGGCGACGCCGGCGGCGGTTCGGCCGTGGAGACCTCCACGCCCGCCGGCGGCACGGGCGAGCGGCCCGCGGCCGCGGGGGACGGCGACGGCGCCACGGGCGGCGGGGACACCGCCGTGTCCGGCGCGGACGCGCCCGGGACCGCGGGGACCGCGGCCGACGGCGGTACAGGTGACGGCGGTACGGCTGGTGGCGGTGCGGGCGACGGCACCGCGGGCGACGGCGGCTCGGGCAACGGCACCGCAGGCGAAGGTGGCGCGGGCGGCACGGGCGACGGCGGCACCGCGGACGACGGCGGCGCGGGCGGGGCCTCGGGCACGTCCGGGGAGAGCGGTTCCGCAGGCAACGGGTCGTCGGACGGCGGCTCGTCGAGCGGCGGAGCGGCCTCCGACGGCGGCACCGCCGCCGGGGACGAGGCGGCGACCGGCGGGGGTACCTCCGCTCAGGGCACCGGCGAAGGGGGCGGGGAGGGCGCGACGGCCCTCTCCCAGCAGGACACCCCCGCCGACCCGGGCGGCCCCGCCGACCCCGGTGGAGAGGGGCCGCTGAACCCCGACCCGCCCGTCACCGACGGGGCGGGCGGGGACACCTCCCCCCTGGAGGGCGCGGCCGAGCGGTTCACCTCCGTCGAGGACTCCTACCGCGCCGTGGCCGGACCGGGCTGCCCCGCCGCACCCGGCACCTCCTACGGGCACGAGGGCCGCTGGACCAGCTCGGAGGGCGCCGACAGCTGGGCGACCCGCCCAGGCGGCTACGACGGCGAGGGCTGCGGCGGCACCTACGACGCCCTCCCCGTCTCCGGCGACCCCGAGCAGGGCGACGGCCAGCACGCGGCGTGGACCTTCTCCCCCGGGAGCGCGGGCGCGTCCTGCGAGCTGTTCGTGCACGTCCCCGACGACGAGAGCCCCCTGTGGATCGCCCCCGGCGAGGCCCGCTACCTCATCCACCCGGGCGCGGGCACCGAGGCGCCGCCGGTGGCGGTGTTCGGGTTCGACCAGTCGCAGGTCCGCGGCGGCTGGGTCCAGGTGACCGGTTTCGTCACCCCCGCCGAGGAGTTCACCGTCCAGCTCACCAACGCGGGCGCGGACCCCCTCGCCGGCGAGGAGGGCGCGAGCGCCCACGTGGCCGCGTCCGCCGTGCGGGCCTCCTGCACCTGAATCCCCCACCCGGCCGCCCGGCCGGTCCACGAAGGAAGGCAACGATGAGCAGGCAGCTCCTCACCGTCAACCCCGGCGCCCAGGGAGCGCACGACACGATCGCCGCGGCCGTGGCGGCGGCCTCCGGCGGCGCCCTGATCACCATCGCCCCCGGCCGCTACGAGGAGAGCCTCGTGCTGCGCGAGGTGGTCACCCTGGTCGCGCGCGACGGCAGGGGGAGCGTGGAGGTCACGTGCTCCTCCGGGAGCACGGTGCTCTCCGGCGCCGAGGCGGTGAAGCTCTCCGGTCTGGTCCTGCGCGGCCGCGACGAGGAGCGCCCCACCGTGGACATCCCCACGGGCCAGGTCGAGATGGCCGACTGCGAGGTCGTCGGCGCCTCCTGGGCGGCGGTGTCGGTGCGCGGCACCGGCGCCGTCGCCATGCGCGACACCCGGGTCAGCTGCGCCGAGGGGGCGGGCGTGGTCATCACCTCCCCGGGGCGGAGCCTCATCGAGGAGTGCGTGATCGAGGACGTCGGCACCAGCGCCCTGGTCCTGGGCGAGCAGGGACGCCCGGTGGTCCGGTCCTGTGTGCTGCGCGACGCCGGCGGCAACGGCCTCTTCGCCAGCGGCGACGCCGCCGGGACCCTGGAGGGGTGCGAGATCACGGCGACCGGCAAGCCGGGGGTGGCGCTGGAGGACGGGGCCGCCACGACCCTGCGCGGCCTGTACGTGCACCGCACCGAGAAGGACGGCATCGCCCTGTCCAGCCGGGCGCGGCCCGTGGTCGAGGACTGCACGGTCGAGGAGGTCGGCGGGGACGGGATCGTGGTGCGCGGCGGCTGCGACCCGCAGGTGTCCGGGGTCAGGGTGCTGCGCCCCAAGGGCTCGGGGGTGCACGTGACGGAGCGGGCCCGGGGTGTGTTCGGGGGCTGCCTGGTCGAGGGGGCGGGCGGGGACGCGGTCCGCTCGGGCGGGCGCGCCTCCACCGCGTTCCTGGGGCTGCGGGTGGACGGGGGCGGCGGGCTGCTGCTGGCCGAGGACGGGGTGGTGGAGTTCGACCGCGGGGAGATCCGCAACACCACCGGGCACGGCGTCGTCGTGACCGGGGGCGCGCCGTTCCTGCGCGGCCTGGTGGTCGAGGACACCGGCGGGCACGGGGCCCTGCTGGAGGGGTCGGCCCGGGGGCGGCTGGAGGGGATGACCTTCGAGCGGACCCGCAGCGTCTCCGTGGCGGTCCGCGAGGGCGGGCGGCTGGAACTGGAGGGCGCCCGGGTCGTGGACAGCCGCGAGGCGGGCGTCGCCGTGGGCCCCGACGCCGAGGCCGACCTGCGGGACTGCGAGATCTCCGCCTCCACCGGCGACGGGATCTCGGTGCGCTCCGGCGGCCGGGCCACGGTGCTGCGGACCCGGGTGCGCGAGGGTCGGCGCAGCGGCATCCTGCTGGCGGCGGGGGCGCGGGCGACCCTGCGGCGCTGCGAGGTGTTCGGCAACCGGGCCGACGGCGTCCTGGTGCACTCCACCGAGGAGGTGGTGGTCGAGGACTGCACGGTGCGGGACAACGGCCGCTCCGGGCTGCGCCAGACCGTGGCCAGCGACCGGGCCCGCACCGAGGACCTGCTCAGCCAGGGCAACGGCTCCCCCGACGCGTTCGGGGAGTCCGCCGGGGAGGCGGTCCCGCTCGCGCCCCTGCCGGACGAGCCCGGCGAGGCGGAGGAGGCACAGGGGCCCATGCTGGAGCTGGACGCCCTCATCGGCCTGGCCAACGTCAAGCAGGAGGTGCGCACCCTGGTCACCCGCAACCGGATGGCGCAGCGGCGGGCCGAGATGGGCCTGCCCACCCCGCCGATGAGCCGCCACCTGGTGTTCGGGGGCGCGCCCGGCACCGGCAAGACCACGGTCGCCCGCCTGTACGGGCGCATCCTGGCCGAGCTGAACGTGCTGAGGTACGGGCACGTGGTCGAGGTGGCGCGGGCGGACCTGGTCTCGCAGTACGTGGGCGGCACCGCCATCAAGACGACCGAGGTGTTCGAGAAGGCCAAGGGCGGGGTGCTGTTCGTCGACGAGGCGTACACGCTCTCCTCCGGCGGCGAGGGGGGCAACGGACCGGACTTCGGCCGGGAGGCCATCGACACCCTGGTCAAGCTGATGGAGGACCACCGCGACGAGGTCGCGGTGATCGTCGCCGGGTACACCGAGGACATGGACCGCTTCCTCGCGGCCAACCCGGGCCTGGCCTCGCGGTTCAGCAAGACCATCGAGTTCGTCAACTACGAGGTCGGCGAGCTCGTGGAGATCGTGCGCAGGCTCTGCGAGGGCAACAGCTACCGGCTGGCCCCCGAGACGGAGGCGGCGCTGGCCGCGCACTTCGAGCGGATGCCCAAGGGGGCGACGTTCGGCAACGCGCGCGAGGCCCGCAAGGTGTTCGAGGAGATGATCGACCGGCAGGCCAACCGGCTGGGCGCCACCTCCCCCGAGGACCACGACTCCCTGACCCTGCTGCTGCCGCAGGACCTGGGCGAGGAGGCGGCGGGCGGGGAGTCCCCCGGGGACCGCGACCGGCAGATCACCGAGCTGCGCGGGGAGCTGGACGCGCTGGTGGGGCTGGCCCAGGTCAAGGACACCGTGAACGACCTGGCCAACCTGCTGCTCATGGCGGAGCAGCGCCGGTCGATGGGGCTGCCGGTGTCCTCGATGAGCCACCACCTGGTGTTCACCGGTCCCCCCGGTACCGGTAAGACCACGGTGGCGCGCCTGTACGGCAGGCTGCTGCACACCCTGGGGGTGCTGCCGGGCGACCACGTGGTGGAGGCCGCCCGGTCGGACCTGGTCGGACGGTACGTGGGGCACACCGCGCAGCTCACGGCGGAGGTGTTCGAGCGGGCCCGCGGCGGGGTGCTGTTCGTCGACGAGGCGTACACGCTGACGCCCCGGGGGGAGGGCAACGACTTCGGGCAGGAGGCCGTGGACACCCTGCTCAAGCTGATGGAGGACCACCGCGACGAGGTCGCGGTGATCGTCGCCGGGTACCCGGCCGAGATGGACCGCTTCATGGACTCCAACCCCGGCCTGGCCTCCCGGTTCAACCACCGGGTGGAATTCCCCTCCTACTCCGACGACGAACTGGTCACCATCGTCACCCGCATGGCCGCCACCTCCGGCTACGAATGCGGCCCCGAAACCCTGACCGCGCTCACGGCCCACTTCGCCACGGTGGAACGCGACGGCTCCTTCGGCAACGCCCGCTACGCCCGCCAGGTCCTGGAACGCATGATCACCCGCCAGGCCGGCCGCCTGGTCGGCCTGGGCGCCTCCGCCACCCGCGAGGACTTCACCACCCTCCTGCCCGCCGACCTCCCCTGACCACGCCCGTCTCCGGCCGACCGCCCCGGGGCGGTCGGCCGGGGGCGGTACCGGTGCGCCGGGATGGCAGCGGCCCGGGCGCACCGCCCGACCGATCCCGAAGAAGCACCGGAGCAACAGAGGACACGCCCATGCCACCGGCCATCACCGACCGCCCCGAGGGGGCCGCCCTGGTCGTGCGCACCGACTACGGCGACGAAGCCGCCTGGAGCGAGGTGCGCGCCCGCCTGGAGAGCCTCCCGTACGACGGGCTCGACACGTTCTTCCACTTCGTGGACGCCCCGGAGTGGGCCGGCGCCTCCGCCGACGACGTGCGCGCCGCGCTGGCCGGCGACAAGGAGGTCCCCGTGGCCTTCCTCGCCGACGCGGCGACCATGGCCGACCCCGGGTTGCGCCCCCTCCTGGCCCTGTACATCTACGACGGCGAGGAGGAGCAGGAGGAGCTCGACCTGCTGGCGGAGACCGGCCCGGAGTTCCGCACCGTCCCCGAGGAGGTCTTCTCCATCCACGTGAACCTGGAGATCGCCAACATGGACTTCCAGGAGTTCGCCGACTCCGCCGCCGACGCGCCCGGCGGGGTCCTGCGCTTCTGACCGACGCCGCGGCCGGAATCGCCGCCGGACACCGTCCCGCTCAAGCGGGCGACCGCAAGTAGTCGAACTTGATTAGCAGCAGCCAAAGGACACCGACGGGGGTCGCCCCGGCCGCACAGGCGACCACCGGCAGTCAAACTTGACCAGTGGCGACCAAAAAGCGCCGACGAGCGCCGCCCAGGCCACGTGGATGGTCGCAGTAGTCGAACTTGACCAACAGCGGCCAGAGGACACCGGCGGGCGCCACCTCGGCCGCGCGGGCGACCACCGGCAGTCAAACTTGACCAATGGAGGGTGGAGGGCGCCGACGGACGCCGTCCCGCTCAAGCGGGCGACCGCAAGTAGTCAAACTTGACCAGTGGTGGCCGGAGAGCGCTGCCGGGGGCCGGGCCGGTCAGGCGTCTTCGGCGTAGTGACGTAGGGCGGGGACGTCGTGGAGGGTGATGTTCATCCGGCCGGTGCTGATCCAGCCGCGGGCGCGCAGCAGGGAGAGGGCCTTGTTGACCGCGGCCCGGGACACCCCCGTCCAGGAGGCCAGCTCGTCCTGGGAGACCGGCAGGTCCAGGCGCACGTCCGCGCCGTCGGCGGTGCGGCCGAACTTCTCGGCCAGCTCCACCAGGCGCGAGGCCACCCGGCGCCCGGCGTCCAGGGCGCCGAACTCGACGCGTTTGCGGTCGGCGTCGCGCAGCCGGGAGGTGACCATGCGCAGCAGGAGCAGCGACACCCGCGGCCACCGCTGGAGGTAGGCCTCGAACCGGTCCGGGGCCAGGGTCAGCGCGGTCAGGTCGTCCAGGGCCTGCACGGTCGCCGACCGGGGGCTGCCGTCGATGACGCCCAGCTCCCCGACCAGGCTCCCCGGCCCGCGCACCGCCAGCACCGCCTCGACGCCGCCCGCGGTGTGGGAGGACACCTTGAACCGCCCGGCGAGCACCACCAGCACCAGGTCGGAGGCGCCGCCCTCGTGGAAGAGGATCTCCCGGCGCGACCAGCGGCGCACCGCGCCCGAGGCGCGCAGGTCCGCGCGCTCCTCGTCGGTGAGCTGGGCCCAGAACTCGGCCCGCTCCGTCGTGCCGCCCCGCTCGTTCATGGCGTGTGCGCCACCTTTCCGTCGCCCAGGGAGATGATCTCGTGCGCCAGCACGGTGCCCTGGCGGCCCTTGACCACCAGGTCGCCCAGGGAGCGGGAGCGGACCCCCTCGCCCAGGCCCCGCAGCGTGGTGTCGCCGACCACCACCCGGCCCGGTTCGGCCAGCGACTGGAGCCGGGCGGCCACGTTGACGGCGTCGCCCATGGCGTTGAAGCCGCGCAGCTCCTCGCTGCCGATGTTGCCCACCAGGGCGGGCCCGGTGTTGACGCCGATGCGGAACCGCGGCCAGTCGGGGTTCTCGGCCGCGATGTGCTCGGAGGCGTCGCGCATGGCCAGCGCGGCCCGCACCGCCCGGACCTCGTGGTCGGCCTGGCGGGCGGGGGCGTTGAACAGGGCCAGCAGGGCGTCGCCGACGAACTGCACGATGGTGCCGCCGTTGGACAGGATCGCCGGGACGGCGGCCCCGTGGTAGCGGTTGAGCATGCGCACGATCTCGGCGGGCTCCACCGCCTCGGAGAAGGTCGTGAACCCGCGCAGGTCCGCGAAGAGGGCGCTCACCTCCACCACCCGGCCGCCCAGCGTCGCCTGGTCGGGGTCGGCCAGCAGGGAGGCGGCCACGTCCGGCGACATGTACTGCCGGAACAGGGTGCCCAGCTCGCGGTAGAGCCGCACGTTCTCCAGGGAGATGGACAGCTGCCCGGCCAGGACCGCCAGGGACGCGGGGTCGTCCTCCCGCTCCTGGAGCGGCCCCTCCAGGATGCCCGCCGTCCCGCCGCGCACCACCAGGGGGCGCACCGACCGGCCGTCGCGCACGGCCCCGGCCTGCGGGCAGGGGTCGACCGGGTAGACGCGGTCCTCGATGCCGACCTTCCCATCGGAGGCCAGGCCCACGTTCACGTCGCCGTAGGCGGGGCGGACGACCTCCAGCACCGACCGCACGAACGTGTCCTCGTCCTGGTCGCCGACCCGGGTGCGGCGGGCGACCTCGGCCAGCGCCGCCAGGCGCCGGGAGGTGGCGCGTTCGGCGGCCAGGGCGGCCGCGGCCCGCTCGACCACGGCGATCTGCCCCTCCGAGAGCCGGAACCGCTCCGCGAACGCGGCGAAGTCGGCCCCCTTGGGCGCGCTGTCGCCCCGCTCCCCCTCGCCGAGCAGGGCCACGAACTCCTCGATGGCCTCCTCGTACTCGGCGCGGATGCGGCGGGCGGTCTCCTCCAGCACGATCGCGTCGAACACCCCGGCGGTGGCGCCCTCGCGCCGGTACTGGACGTAGGCGCTGTAGGCGATGAACCCGAACGCCGCCACCAGCAGCACGTGCCAGTGCCACCAGGACAGGTGCCACTTGTCGGCGAGGATGACCGTGACCATCGCCTCGGCCAGCAGCACGAACGCCGTGACCAGGCTGAGCAGCACGGCGGAGGCCGAGCGCCGGAACATGAGGAAGTAGCGGACCGCCGCGACCACGTACAGCAGCGCCGAGGCGGCCGCGATCGGCACCATCACGCCCTCGACGTCGCGCTGCTGGGCGGGCAGGTGCAGGGGCGGTATCCCCAGCAGCCCGGCGGCGGTCCAGGCGAGCATGAGGCCGACCAGCAGGATCCACAGCAGGCGTTCGAACCGGATGACGCGCGCGCCGCGCTCGGCGTTCAGGTCCAGGGAGGACACGAACGCGAACACGGAGGCGATGACCAGCCCCACCGGGTGGGACAGGTCGAAGCCGATGCCCGCGTCGTGGACCACCATGCCGGGGGTGAGCAGCGCGTGAACGGCCAGGAACCCGGCCGAGGACAGGAACGCCAGCGACACCAGGAAGAGGCGGCCGTCGTCGCGGCGGCGGGCGGCCACCCCCATCCACAGGCCCATGGCCACGTTGAGCAGGGACACGACCAGCACCAGCCAGAAGTGGCCGGGGTTGTGGTGCCACTCCACGTCCAGGTGCGGGCGCGCCAGCAGCAGCCACAGGCCGGCCAGGGGTGCGGCCAGGTGCAGGAACCAGACGAGGAAGCGCACCGGACGGGCCGAGCGCGGGGATGGTGACGCCGACGGTGCCGGTGGTGTCGGCGACGCCGGCGGTGCCGTGCGGACCGGAAGGGGTGTCTCAGCCATGGAGAGGGTTCTCTGTCGCTGTGGAACGCCCCGGGTAGGGGGCGGGGCGCACCGGCCCGGCGGTGTGCGGTGCGACACATCGGACGTGGTGGGCGCCTTGTGTAGAAGAGTACGCAGACACCTTAGTACGCGATCGGTTTCATGGCTGACGTCCACCCGACACGTCACCGAGAACCCGGAGCCACGACCAGCCATGACGCCGATCACCGAACCGCACCGAGCCGCCGCGACCGTCGATGTCGCGCCGCGGGAAGCGGGGGACCGTGCCCCCGGAGCGGAGTTCGTGCGCGCCGTGTGCGACCTGCACGGCCCCGTCCTGCTGCGGTACGCCCTGACCCTGGTGGACCGGGACCTGCACCGGGCCGAGGACCTGGTCCAGGAGGCCGTGCTGCGCGCCTGGCGCGGGCGGGAGAACCTGGACACCGCCCCCGAGAGGCTGCGGCCGTGGCTGTTCACGGTGGTGCGGCGGCTGGCTATCGACGCACACCGGGCCCGCAGTGTCCGCCCGGCGGAGGTCCCCCCGGACGACGCCCAGGACCCGCCGACCGCCGACGAGGCGGAGCGGGTGGTCAACGCGCAGGTGGTCGCGCAGGCCATGCGCGACCTGACCCCGACGCAGCGGGAGATCCTGGTGCACATCCACTACCTGGGGCTCAGCGTCAACGAGACCGCCGAACTCCTGGGCATCCCGGCGGGCACGGTCAAGTCGCGCACCCACAAGGCGGTGCGGGCGCTGCGGACGAGGCTGCTCGCCCTCGGCTACCCGGGCTGATCCGAGCCGGTCCGGGGGCGGCCGCCGTCCCCGGCCGGCGTCCCGTCCGTCACGGGGTCCTCGTCCGCCGCGCGTTCCAGGACCCGGCGGGCGAGGTCGCCCATCCGGTCGGGGGTGAGCAGGAGGTCCGTCAGGTACGCGTCCAGCGGCAGGTCCGCCAGGGCGCGGGGGACGACCGCCAGCTCCCCCGCCTCCTCCCGGCAGGAGGGGCAGGCGGCCAGGTGGGCGTCGGCGGCGGCCCGCTCGCCGGGGTCCAGGGCGCCCGGCACACCGGCACCGAGCAGGTGGGCGCCGACCGCGTCCGCACCGCAGCCTTCCTCGAACA
Source organism: Nocardiopsis protaetiae (assembly GCF_045446735.1). NCBI lineage: Bacteria > Bacillati > Actinomycetota > Actinomycetes > Streptosporangiales > Nocardiopsidaceae > Nocardiopsis > Nocardiopsis protaetiae. The sequence continues at coordinate 118 of NZ_JBJJBV010000069.1, read as the reverse complement.
TCGTCTCTCCCGCCCGGGGTCGTGGGGCCGTCACCGCTGCCATGGCCATCGCCATCACAGTCGTACATGTACCACCGCCGTTGCACATGTACCACCGGGGACCGGGCCGCGGGTACCC
>NZ_JBJJBV010000068.1:0-28678 GCF_045446735.1 Nocardiopsis protaetiae | reverse complement strand
CCGCCGCGGGGAACCGGACCGGTTCCGGGGTGAGCCGGTTCAGGCCCGGTCGGGGTCCTCCTCGCGGTAGGCGGCCCCCGCCTGGTCGGTGTACTTGGCCTCGCCCGGTCCGGCCGAGCCGATCTCCCGGGTGTCGATCGCCGCCGGGGCCTCCTGGGCGCCGCCGCCGATGACGTTGAAGCAGACGTTGAGCAGGATCGCCGTCACCGCGGCGCCGATGATGCCGGAGTGGGCGATCATCTCGACGGACGCGGGCAGGAACGCGTAGAACGTCGGGTAGGCCAGCGGGATGACCGCGATCCCCACCGAGGCGGCCACCAGCACCAGGTTGAGGTTGCGGGTGAAGTCCACCTTGGCCAGCGTCTTGACGCCGCTGGCGGCCACGCTGCCGAACAGCACCAGGCCGGCGCCGCCCAGGACCGGGGCGGGCAGGGCGGCCATCACGCCGCCCAGGATCGGGAACATCCCCAGCAGGATGAGGATGCCCGCGCCGACCGCCACCACGTAGCGGCTGCGGATGCCGGTCAGCGCCAGCAGCCCGATGTTCTGGGCGAACGAGCTGGTCGGGGTGGAGTTGAAGATCGGGCCGATGATCGACCCGCTCACGTCGGCGCGCAGGCCCGCCGAGATGCGCTTGGCGTCCACCTTCGACCCGGTGATCTCGCCGACGGCGATGATGTGCGAGGCGCCCTCGGTGAGCACCACCAGCATGATCACGCACATCGTCGCGATCGCGGCGGGCTGGAACTGCGGGGGGCCGAAGTAGAACACCGAGGCCGGGTTGAACACGATGTCGGCCTCGCCGACCCTGCTGAAGTCGGCCATGCCCAGGGGCAGCGCCACCAGGGTGCCCACCAGCATGCCGAGCAGGATGGACAGCCGCCCCCAGATCCCGGGCAGCACCCGGGAGCCGACGAGGATGACGGCGAGCGTGATCCCGGCCAGGGCCAGGTTGGCCAGGGGCGCGGCCGGGACGGACGTGCCGTCCTCGCCGGTGTGGACGCCGCCGTCCATGATCCACCGGGCCGCCACCGGCATCAGGCTGATCCCGATGACGGTGATGATGGTGCCGGTGACGATCGGCGGGAAGAAGCGGATGAGCTGCCCGAAGAACGGGGTCAGGCACAGGGCGAAGGCGCCGGCGGCCAGCGAGGCGCCGAACGCCACCGGCAGGTTCTCGCCGTTGTGGCCCGCGGCCAGGGTGGTGATGGCGCTGACCGGGACGAAGGAGGCGGCGACCACGATCGGCATCTGGGCGCCGATCCGGCGGTGCCCGACGGTCTGGAGGAGGGTGGCGATCCCCGCCACCAGCAGCGCGCCGCTGACGAGTATCCCCATGGAGGCGGGGTCGTTCGCGAGTCCGGCGGCGGCGCCGATGACGAGGGCCGGGGCGACGGCCCCGGCGTACATGGTGAGGATGTGCTGGATCCCGTAGACGAGCAGCAGCCGGGGCGGCAGTTTCTCGTCCTCGGGGCGCGGGGTGAGGGTGGCGTTCGTTGTGGCCGAGTCCTTCGCGGACGGACTGTTCGACATGGCCAGTTTCCAGCCTTTGTTCGGGTGACCACGGGGGGTGGTCGGTCTCTCGGGCTCGTGCGCCCGACGAATCGCGCCGCCCCGCGGCCCGTTTCCGGGCACGGCGAAGGCGGGCAGCCCGCTGCGCGGCGGGCAGGCGAGGGGTCACCTCGGACCGGGGGACGGCCGGGGCCCGGCCGCACGTCGGGCCCCGGTGGTCAGGCGGGGATCAGACGAAGCCCGGGACGGTCTTCCACGCGTCGCCCGGCTCGGGGGCGTCGTCGCGCTCGACGACGGCCTCGATCTTGCCGTAGGGGCGGTCCGCGGCGAAGAACACCTCGTTGGGGTTGTCCAGGCCGAACGGCGACAGGTCCACCAGGAAGTGGTGCTTGTTGGGCATCGAGAAGCGGATCTCGGCGACCTCGGGGTGCGCCTCCAGGACGGCGGAGCCCATCTGGAAGAGGGTCTGCTGGAGGGCGAGGCTGTGCGTGTTCGCGAACGCCTCCAGGCACAGCGCGCGGATGGACGCGTAGGCCTTGTCGAAGTCGTGGTCGGTGCCGACGTAGCGCCAGCGGGCGGTGACGTCGGTGGCCAGGATGCGGTCCGTGGTCTCCGGGAGCGTGGTGTACCGGGTCTTGGGGTACCCGTGGAACTCCGAGCCGGTGGACTTGAGCACGGTCAGGCCGGTGAAGCCGGAGACGACCCACTCGCGGTTGCCGTCCTTGGTGACGACGGTGGTGCGGGTCTCGGCGCCGTTGCGCACGAAGGAGTGGTCGTGGGGGCCGCCGGAGGTGACGATGCGCTCCCAGGAGTACTCCTCGATCTCCTGCCGGGCGCCGTGCACGTACTCGTGCTCGTCCACGAAGTGGCGGGCCAGGCGCAGCGCGAAGTCCTCGACGGCGCCGACGCCGCCCCACTCGCGGGCCTTGGCGTAGACCGTGTTCTTCTGGGTGTCGGTCGGCAGGCACTTGGCGTTGTCGCCGACGGTGTGCACGTCCTCCAGGTCGCCGCGCAGCTGGGAGGTGACGTTGACGTCCTTGATCCGGTGGACGTCGGTCTGGCGGTCGACGTGGACGAGGCGTACCTCGGCCTTGCCGTACTGGTTGTCTCCGAGTCTGATGCCCATCAGGGTGAACTCCATCCGTGTGGATAAGTCTTCGTCGTTCGCGTTGTGAACGCTGTGCGTACGAGGGAGGACCGCTGGTCATGCGGAAGGACCTATCACGCACCCTGAGTCTGTGATCCTGCGTGTCGCCGTGTCCTGAGGTGTGTCCCCTCTGTTGCTGGTCGGTATCCGTCACCGGGGCCGGCCGTCGGGTCCGTGAGCCGCGGACCCGCGTGTGCCGTGGCTAAGAACCCCGGTAGGTCGAGTAGGCGAACGGGCTGAGCAGCAGCGGCACGTGGTAGTGCGCGTCCTCGTCCGCGAGGTCGAACACGATGGTGACCTCGGGGTAGAAGCCCTGCTGCCCCGACGCCTCGAAATAGGTGGCGGTGTCGAAGGTGATCCGGTGGAACCCGGCGACGAGCCGCTCGGGTCCCAGGTCGCCGATCCGCCCGTCGGCGTCGGTCACGCCCTCGGCGACGGTCTCCCAGGAGGCGCGGACGGGGTCGGCCGCGACCTCCAGGCGGACGGGGACGCCGGCCGCGGGGCGGCCGAGCGCGGCGTCCAGGACGTGCGTGGTGACGTGGCTCATGCGGTGGCCTCCAGGAGTTTGACCAGGCGCAGGGCGGCTATCTTGCGCAGTTCGCCGCCCACGACGGCCAGTTCGGTGTCGCGGTCGTTGGCGAGCCGTCCGACCAGGTCGGCCAGCAGGTCGCGGGGGCCTCGGCCGCTGGCGCAGACCAGGTAGATCTGCCCGAACCGCTCCTCGTACTCCCGCTGGGCGTACTGGAAGATCCGCTGGACGCGGACGGCGGCGTCGTCGGTGTCGGCGGCGAACGCGGACTGCTCGCCGCGCGACCAGGCCGCCTCGGTGTCCTTCCCCTGGGCCTTCTCCCCGATGCGGGGGTGGCGGGCCAGTGCGGAGGCGACCTCGTCGGCCGTGATCTCGCGGGCGTGGGCGTCGGCCGTGTCGAGGAGGGCGGAGCGGTCGGCGTAGGGGGCGGCGGCCGCGACGGCCAGCACCCAGCGCTCGATGTCCAGGCACTGCGCGAGTTCGGTGCGCAGCTCCCCCTCGGAGAGGGCGTTGAGCCGGTCCAGACCCTGGTCGGGCCGGGTGTCCGGCGCCGCCGAGGTGCTTTCGGGCATGGGTTCTCCCGTGGCCCGGCCTAGGCCGGGCTTTCATAGTGCAGACATGCGATTCCGTATTACGGATTGGAGGGACTCTAGTTGATGGGAGTGTGACCTTGTCAACACTGGCAAGGGGCTTTCGGCGAAAAACACGCGGATTCATGACGTGCGGAAAAGATCCGCCGAACGTGCGGAGGCGCCTGCGGGTCGAGGGGCCGGTGGGGCGGAGGGGGCCGGTCCGGGGTGGATCGCGGCGGCCTGCGGCGGGAGGGGGTGTTGACAAGCGCGGCGACCCGGCGCACACTCAAATCATTCCTCAAGGCGAAAAGTAACTTCCACAATGTGGAAATCATGACGGAGGCCGCGCATGAGCCACACCCTCGGGTACACGGTGAACTGCTCCATGCTCTTCACCGAGCTGCCCCTCAACGAGCGCCCCCAGGCCGTCCGCGACGCCGGGTTCGACGCCGTCGAGTTCTGGTGGCCCTTCGAGAGCGCCACCCCGCCCCGCGAGGACGTCGACGCGTTCATCGCCGCCATCGACACCGCGGGCGTGCGCCTGACCGGCCTCAACTTCTTCGCCGGCGCCCTGCCCGGGCCCGACCGGGGCGTGCTCTCCCAGCCCGCGCGCTCCGCCGAGTTCCGCGCCAACCTCGACGTCGTCACCGCGATCGCCGAGCGCACCGGCACCACCGGGTTCAACGCCCTGTACGGCCTGCGCCAGGCCGGGGTCGACCCCGCCGAGCAGGACCGCCTGGCCCTGGAGAACACCGTCGCCGCCGCCGAGGCGGTCGCCCGGGTCGGCGGCACCGTCCTCGTCGAGCCGCTCAGCGGCGCCGAGGACTACCCGCTCAAGACCGCCCGCGACGGCCTCGACTTCGTCGCCAAGGTCCGGGCGGCCGGGGCCGACAACGTCGCCCTGCTCGCCGACCTGTACCACCTGGCCGCCAACGGCGACGACGTCGCCGCCGTGGTCCGCGACCACGCCGCCGAGTTCGGGCACGTCCAGATCGCCGACGCCCCCGGCCGCGGCGAGCCCGGCACCGGCGACCTGCCGATCGACGACCTCCTCACCGCCGCCCAGAAGGGCGGATACCAGGGCCTGGTGGGCCTGGAGTACAAGCCCACCGTCCCCACCGATCAGAGCTTCGGCTTCCTGCGCTGACCCGCGCACCCGCCGCACCCACAGCCACGAACAACAGGAAGGGACATCCCGTGTCCATTCGCAAGGTCGCCTTCATCGGACTCGGCATCATGGGCCTGCCCATGGCCGTCAACCTCGTCCGCGCCGGCTACACCGTCACCGGCCACAACCTCACCCCCGAGCGCGTGGACGCCCTCGTCGCCGAGGGCGGCCTGCGCGGCGGCAGCGTCGCCGGAGCGATCGCCGACGCCGACGCCGTCATCACGATGGTCCCCGACTCCCCGGACGTCGAGGCGCTGCTGCTCGGCGAGGGCGGCGTGTTCGAGAACGCCAAGCCCGGCACGCTCATCATCGACATGAGCACCATCCGCCCCGACGTCTCCCGCTCCGTGGCCGCCGCCGGCGCCGAGCGCGGGTTCCGGGTCCTGGACGCGCCGGTCAGCGGCGGCGAGGCCGGGGCCATCGAGGCCAAGCTGTCCATCATGGTCGGCGGCGCCCGCGAGGACTTCGAGGCGGCCCGCCCGCTCTTCGACGTCCTGGGCACCACCCCGGTCCTGGTCGGCCCCAGCGGCGCCGGGCAGACCGTCAAGGCCGCCAACCAGCTCATCGTCGCCGGCAACATCCAGCTGCTGGCCGAGGCCCTGGTCTTCCTGGAGGCCCACGGCGTGGACACCGAGGCCGGCCTTGAGGTCCTGGGCGGCGGGCTCGCGGGCAGCACCGTGCTCCAGCGCAAGGGCAAGGTCATGCGCGAGCGCGACTTCGCCCCCGGCTTCCGGATCGCCCTGCACGACAAGGACATGCGCATCGTCACCGACTCCGCGCACGCCGCCGGGGTGGCGATCCCGCTCGGCTCCCAGGTTGCCCAGTACGTGGCCGCCCTCAAGCAGCAGGGCCACGGCGGGCTCGACCACTCCGCGCTGCTGAAGATCGTCGAGCAGCTCTCCGGCCGCGAGCAGTAGCGGCCGCTTTCGGGCGGCGCGGCGGAGCAGAGCACTCCGCCCTTGAGCCGCCCCGGGCCGCCCCGGCGATCGCGCGTGTTGGCCGCACCGCGGGACCCGCCGGGCCCGGCCCGCCCCCGAAACCTTCCTCCCTAGCACTGAAGGAACAGCCATGACACGGATGCCTGCGATGAACGCGGTCGTCGAGGTCCTGAAGGACGAGGGCGTCGACACCGCCTTCGGCTGCCCCGGCGCCGCCATCCTGCCCCTGTACAAAGCCCTGGAGGACGTCGGCGGGATCGAGCACCTGACCGTCCGCCACGAGGAGGGCGCCACCCACATGGCCGACGGCTGGTCGCGCACCACCGGCAAGGTCGGCGTGGCGATCGGCACCTCCGGCCCCGCCGGGACCAACATGATCACCGGCCTGTACACCGCGATCGCCGACTCCATCCCGATCGTCTGCATCACCGGCCAGCAGCGCACCGACCTGCTGGACAAGGAGGGCTTCCAGGCCGTCGACATCGTCGAGATCGCCAAGCCCGTCACCAAGTGGGCGGTGCAGATCAAGGAGGCGGCGACCGCCCCGTGGATCTTCCGCGAGGCGTTCCGGATCGCCCGCGAGGGCCGCCCGGGCCCCGTCCTCATCGACATCCCCGTCGACGTCGCCCAGCAGATCATCGACTACGACCCCGAGCTGGACGCCCCGCTCAAGGTCAACACCGTCGAGCCCCACCTGCCCCGGGTCGAGAAGGCCCTGGACCTGCTGCTGGCGGCCGAGCGCCCGCTCATCCTGGCCGGCGGCGGCATCATCCTGGCCGAGGCCTCCCAGGAGCTGCGCGAACTCGCCGAGTACCTGCGCGTCCCGGTCCAGGTCACCCTGATGGGCAAGGGCTCCTTCGACGAGGACTCCCCGCTGTACGCGGGCATGACCGGCGTGCAGACCTCCCAGCGGTACGGCAACGCCTCGTTCCTGGAGTCGGACCTGGTCCTGGCCGTGGGCGCGCGCTTCGCCGACCGGCACACCGGGCAGATCGACGTCTACCGCGGCGAGCGCAAGTTCATCCACGTCGACATCGAGGCCACCCAGATCGGCCGGGTCTTCGAGCCCGACCTGGGCGTGGTCTCCGACGCCCGCCTCTTCCTGCGCGAGCTGCTGGCCGCCGCCAGGCGGCGCGACGCCCGGGCCGAGGTCGGGGGCTGGGTCGAGCGGGTCGGCGAGCTGAAGGCCACCCTGACCCGGCGCGAGGACTTCGACACCGTTCCGGTCAAGGCGCCGCGGGTCTACAAGGAGATCAACGAGGTGTTCGACGAGGACACCTACTTCGTCACCGCGATCGGCCTGTACCAGATCTGGGGCGGCCAGCACCAGAAGGCGTACAAGCCGCGCCGCTACCAGATCTGCGGCCAGGCGGGACCGCTGGGCTGGGAGATCCCCGCGGCCATCGGCGTCAAGAAGGCGCTGAAGGAGACCGAGCCGGACGCGGAGGTCGTCGGCATCGTCGGCGACTACGGGTTCCAGTACATGGTGGAGGAACTGGCGGTCGCCGCCCAGTACAACGTTCCCTACGTCATCATCATGCTCAACAACGAGTACCTGGGCCTGATCCGCCAGGCGTCCATCCCCTACGAGATGAACTTCCAGGTGGACATCCACTACGACGAGTACGGCACCGACAACGTCAAGCTCATGGAGGCGTATGGCTGCGCGGGCCGCCGCGTCTGGGAGCCGGGGGAGATCCGCGACGCCCTGGAGTGGGCCCGCAAGGAGGCCAAGGCCACCTCCCGGCCGGTGCTGGTCGAGGTCATGATCGAGCGCGAGGCCAACACCCCGCACGGGCCGGCGATCAACGCGGTCAAGGAGTTCGAGCCGGTCCCCGGCGCGTAGCCGACCCTGTTTGCTTCGGGCCTCCGCTTCGCCCACCCGTCGCCCACCACCACCCTCATGGGCGCCATCGCTCCCACAGGCCGCCGCGGACGGAACTCTCCTGCACCCTCTGGTCCGCGGTGAACAACGGCCCCTCCCCCTGCGGCCGGCTCAGGGGGAGGGGCCGTCCACGTGTTCTCGGCGGGGCGGGAACAGGCGGGGCGGCGGTCAGCCGCAGTAGGCCTCCTCCTCACCGATGATCCGGTACGGGCAGTCGGCGTAGTCGAGCAGCCGCAGCACGGCCTCCCGGTTGCGCGCGGTCTCCCGCTCGATCACCGAGGAGGGCGGGTAGAAGCCGCCGTCCCAGGCCGAGCGCGGGTACATCTCGTACGTGAAGTTCACGATGCGCTGGTCGCCCCACAGCCAGTCGTTGATGGACCCGTCGGTGATGTACAGGTCGCTGGACTGCTGGGGCGTGTACCCGTTGGCGTCGGCCATGTGGGTGCCCAGCGCCGCGTGGGTGTCGTACTCCTCGCGGGTCATCCCGGGGGCGACCTCGTCGTAGGTGTAGCCGAACGGCCACAGGATGAGCTCGCTGTAGGTGTGGAAGTCGATGGCGGCGGTGATCTGCTGCTCGCCGCCGACCACCCGGCTCCGCACGAAGTCGGCGATGACCTGCACCTCGGGGGCCGACTCGGGGGCCGGGCCGCGGTAGGTGATGCTGCTCGGGCTGCCGGAGGAGCCGCCGCAGCAGCCCCAGTTGTAGTCCCAGTTGCGGTTGAGGTCGGTGCCGACCGCCGAGGTCCCGGAGTTGGGCTGGCGGTTCTTGCGCCAGTCCCGCCAGGTGCTGCCGGCCATGTCGTACTCGGAGCCGTCCGGGTTGACGTTGGGGACGATCCAGATCTCGCGCTCGTCGACCAGCCCGGTGACGCGCTCGTCGGTGCCGTACCCGTCGGTGAGCAGGTCCAGCAGGTACACGGCCATCTCGACGGTCAGGTGCTCGCGGGCGTGCTGGGAGTGCGTGAACAGCACCTCGGGCTCGTCCTCGTCGGTCGCCGCGTTGTCGCTGATCTTGACCGCGATGATGTCGCGGCCCTCGTGCGAGGTGCCGATGACGGAGGAGGCGGCCAGGTCGGGGTGGTCGGCGACCACCTTGTCGACGAAGTCCAGCAGCTCGGGGTAGGTGGTGTAGCCGGGATCGGGGTTGGCGAACGGCTCGGGGACCTCCAGCACCTCCACCCCGAAGCCGAGCGCGGCGATCCGGGCCGCGTCGTCGGGGGTGGCGGTGACCAGGACCTCGTCGGCCGCCACCTGGTCGATGGCGGCGCCGGTCGAGGCGATGGCGGTGCGGTCCTGCGGGGTGCTCGCGCCGTCCACGACGTACAGGTCGTACTCGGGTTCGGCGGTGGCGCTCCCGGCGGCCAGGGTGCCGAGCATGAGGGCGGCGACGGTCAGGGGGACGAGGGTGCGGCGGACGCCCGAGGGGATGCGGGCGCGCCGGGGGGACGGGAAACGGGTGGTCTCCACGGGATGCCTCCGTGAGCGGGGGTGAGGCGATCGGACACGGTGGCGACATTGCAGAAGAGATCACCACGTTCTGTCAACATTCATGATCTCTGAGTCATATGTGGATGTTTGCCGCAGAAGTCGACGAACCCCACGTCGCGCCCGCTGTACTCGCCCCACCCGCCGCAGGTACCCCGTCCCCACCTGGCCGCATCCGGCCACCCGCCCACCGCGGCTGAGGCTGAGGAGCACATGGGAAGCAAGGAGCTATACTTGTATAGCAACTATGGAGGTGGCGCATGCTGGCACTCAGACTCCCGGCGGAGATCGAGGAAAGACTCGAAGCGCTGGCCAAGGAGACCGGTCGGTCCAAGAGCTTCTACGCTCGCGAGGCGATCGTCGCCCATTTGGACGAACTCGAAGAGATCTACCTGGCCGAGCGGCGCCTCGAAGACCTGCGTGCGGGCCGCAGCGGCACCGTCCCCCTCTCGGAAGTGATCGCAGAACATGACCCGGAGGGTTGAGCTCCACGATGACGCCCAACGGGAGCTGCGCAAGCTGGATCCCCAGGCGGTGAGGCGCGTCCTCCGCTTTCTGAGCGAACGGATCGAGGGGACCTCGGACCCGCGTGAGCTCGGTGAGGCGTTGAAGGGCAACCGGCTCGGTGACCTGTGGCGTTATCGGGTGGGGGACTACCGCATCATCGCCGATGTCCAGGACGACGTGGTCGTCGTCCTGGCGCTCCACGTGAGGCATCGGCGGGAGGTCTACCGGGGCTGAGGCTGGGGGACGGGGGAGAGGGCCTCGGTGATGGCGGCCTCGGGGGGCAGGGCGCGGCCCGCGGTGCGGGCGGCGTCGACGGCGTCGGCGCCCAGGAGGTCGCGGGCGGCGGACAGGGCACGGTCCACGTCGAAGCGCTCGGCCTCGGGCATCGGCACCCCCGTCCCCTCGCGCAGGCGTTCGGCGGCGCCCACCAGCCGGGCCGCGGCGGCGCCGTCGCCCGCCAGGGCGGCCGCGCCGGCCAGGCCCTCCAGGGCCTGGGCCACCGCGCGGGGGTCGCCGGTCTGACGCGCGTAGCCCAGCCCCTTGAGGTGCAGGTCGCGGGCGGCCCGGGCGTCGCCGCGCTGCTCGGCCACGAACCCCAGTTCGGCCAGCGCGAACGCCAGTCCCGGCCGGTAGCCGTCCTGGCGGTGGATCTCCAGCACCTCGTTCAGGTACTCCTCGGCCAGGTCCAGGTCGCCCCGGCGGCGGGCGGCCATCCCCAGCCCGCCCACGCTGAACCGCCGCCCCGCCCGGAACGCCTGCTCGCCGGCGATGCGCAGGGCCCGCAGGTTGTCGGCGTCGGAGGCGGCCAGGTCGCCGTTGAGCAGGTGGATGCGGGCCAGTCGGCCCAGCTCGTCCACGACCGTCGGCCACAGCCCCAGGCGTTCGGCCAGCCCCAGGGCGAGGCGGTGGCGGTGCGCGGCCTCGGCGTAGGAGCCCTCGATGCCCGCGATCACCCCCAGCAGGCTGTTCGCCCGGGCGGTCCCCCACGGCTCGCCGGTGCGGGTGAACAGCGCCAGGCTCCGGTCGGCGTCGCGCCGGGCCGCCCGCAGCTCGCTGCGGCGCAGCGCCCGCCACCCGCGCAGGTGCAGGGAGAACGCCGTCCACCACGGCTCGCCGGTCGCCTCGAACACCCGCAGCGCCATCGCCAGCCGGTCGTCGACCGCCGGGTCCTCCCCCCGGCCCAGGTCGGCGAAGGACGTCATGAACACCAGCAGGGCCTCGGCCCGCGCCCGCGCCCGCGGGTCGGGCAGGCGCTCGGCCAGCCGCACCGCCTCGTGGGCGGACTCGGCCAGGGAGTCCGGCATCGCGCCCTCGGCCGTCCGGGCGCACTCGGTGGCCCCCAGCGCGGAGTGCCACAGCAGGGCCTCGGCCCGGTCGGTGGGATCGGCGGCGTCGGCCGCCCCCGGCGCCTCCAGCGCCCGGGACAGCAGCCGGTACCCCTCCCGGTACCGGCCGATCAGGTACCAGAACCAGCCGTGCCGGGCGGCGATGCGCAGCGCGACCTCCGGGTGGTCGCGCTCCACGGACCACTCGATCGCCGTGCGCACGTCGACCGCCCGCACACCGGCCTCCGACGGGTCCAGGTCGAGGGTGAAATCACCCGCCTCCCCGTGCCCGGGACCCCTGGCGATGTGCCGCGCGTACTCGCATCGCGCGTTCTCCTCCTCGCCCGAGGCCGTCAACTTCTGGGCGGCGTAGGCGCGGATGGTCTCCAGCAGCCGGTAGTGGTCGCCGCCGTGGTCCACCACCACCAGGGAGCGGTCCACCAGCCCGGCCAGGATCCCGGCCACGTCGGCCTCGGCCACCCCGCGGTCGGGGGCGGCGGCGATCGCCTCGGCGGTCTCCAGGGTGAACCGGCAGGCCGGAACGGACAGGCGGCCCAGCACCACGCGCTCGGGTTCGGACAGCAGCTGCCAGCTCCAGTCCACGGTCTCCCACAGGGTGCGCCTGCGGTCGTACCCGCCCGCGCCCAGCACCCGGAACCGGTCGTGCAGCCGCTCGGCCAGCCGGTGCACCCCCAGGGAGCGGACGCGGGCGGCGGCCAGCTCCAGGGCCAGGGGCAGGCCGTCGAGGTGGCGGCAGACGGCGTCGACCGCCTCGGCGTTCGAGGCGTCCACCGCGAACCCGGGCACCGAGGCGGCCGCCCGGTGGACGAACAGCACGGCGGCGTCGGAGGCGGCCACCTGCTCGGGGGAGGTGCCCGCGGGCAGCGCCAGCGGCTCGACCTGGTGCAGGTGCTCGCCGGGCAGCCCCAGGGGTTCGCGGCTGGTGGCCAGGACCCGCAGCCCCGGGGCGGCCCCCAGCAGGCGGGTGACCAGGTCGGCCACCGGGCCGGCCAGGTGCTCGCAGTTGTCCAGGACCAGCAGGGCCGGGCCAGAGCCCAGGGACTCGGCGACGCGGGCGACGGTGGGCCGGGCCGCACGCGTCGCCTCGTCGCGCAGGCCCAGCACGGCGGCGACCTCGTCGACCACCCCGTCGGCGGCGTCGCCCTCGCGGGAGGACAGCTCCACGAACCAGGCCGGGCCGAACCGGCCTCCGGCCCGGGCCGCCGCGGCCAGGGCCATGGAGGTCTTGCCGACCCCGCCGGGGCCGGTCAGGGTGACCAGCCGGGTGCGGGACAGCTCCTCCTCCACCTTGGCGACGCACTCCTCGCGTCCCACCAGATCGGTCAGGGGGGCGGGCACCGAACCCCGGGGCGGGGCGGCGGGTGTCGCGGGGGCGGCCGGGGCCGCGGGGGCGGACTCCGGCGGGGGAGCCATGATGTGCGGGTGGTGGGCGGGCGCCACCGGTGCGGCGGGCGCGGCGGGAGCCGGGTCCAGCCCGGGGGCCTGGGCGAGGATGTCCGCGTGCAGTCGGGTGATCTCCGGGCCCGGGTCCACGCCGAGTTCTTCGGCCAGCAGTTCCCGCAGCCCGCGGTGGCTCTCCAGGGCCTCGCCCTGGCGGCCCGCCCGGTACAGGGCGAGCATGTGCGCCGCCCGCAGCCGCTCCCGGGCCGGGTGCACGCGCACCAGCTCGCCGAGCTCCGCGACCAGTTCGGGGCCCTCGCCCAGTTCCAGCCGGGCCCGGGCGCGGTCCTCCAGCGCCGCCAGGCGCATCTCCTCCCAGCGGGCCAGCGGCGCCGCGGCGAAGCCCGCGTCCGCGTGGTCGGCCAGGGCCGGGCCGCGCCACTGCTCCAGCGCCTCGCCCAGCAGCCGCACCCGCTCCGCGGGGCCACCGCCGCGGGCCCGGGACACCAGGGCCTCGAACCTCCCCGCGTCCACGGCGTCGGCGTCCACCCGCAGCCGGTAGCCCGAGGGGCCCGACTGCACCCGCGACCGGAAGCCCGCCTCGCCGCGCTCCAGGGCGCCGCGCAGCCGGGACACCGCGGTCTGCACGGCGCCGGCCGGGTCGGGCGGCGGGGCGTCCCAGAGTTCGTGGACCAGCCGGTCGGCCGAGACGGCCTCGCCGCGGTGGACGAGCAGCAGCGTCAGCAGGGCGCGCACCTTGGCCCCCGGTACCCGTACGGACGAACCCCCGTCGGTCCACACGGCCAGCGGCCCCAGTACCCCGAATCGCATACCGGAGAGCCTATACGCGCCGATCCGGGCGTTTCACTCCCGGTGAGACCGGGGTCACGACAGCGGACGGACAGCGCGCGGCAAGGGGGCGGACGGCGCCCGGGCCTAGCTTCGGAACGTTCCCGGGGGCGGACGCCCCCGACCCGTGACACCCGGAGGAAAACCGTGAGCGACTCCCTGTTCCAGCCGGTCAAGGTCGGCCGGTACGAGGCCGCCAACCGCCTGTTCATGGCCCCGATGACCCGGTCGCGCTGCTACGTCGCGGGCCGTCCGGACGCGCTCGTCGCCGAGTACTACGGGCAGCGCGCCTCCTCCGGCCTCATCATCACCGAGGGCATCCAGCCCAACGTCCGCGGCCAGGGCTACATCAACACCCCGGGCCTGCACGACGCCGACCAGGTGGAGGCCTGGAAGCCGGTCACCGACGCCGTCCACGCGCGCGGCTCGCTGATTTTCGCCCAGATCATGCACACCGGCCGGATCGGCCACCCGTCCCTGTACCCGGACGGCGGCCTGCCGGTGGGCCCGTCCCCGATCGTCTCGGGCCAGGAGCTGTTCGACGGCGAGAAGACGGTGCCGCACCCGCAGCCGCGGGAGCTGACCGTCGCGGAGATCCACGAGATCGTCGACGACTTCGCCGCCGCGGCCCGCAACGCGGTCGAGGCCGGGTTCGACGGTGTGGAGATCCACGGCGCCAACGGCTACCTGGTCCACCAGTTCCTCGCCGACGGCTCCAACCGGCGCACCGACGAGTACGGCGGCGACGCCGTGCGCCGCTCCCGGTTCGCGATCGAGGTGGTGGACGCCATCGCCGACACGATCGGCGCCGACCGCACCGCCCTGCGCGTCTCGCCGGAGAACGTCTACAACGGCATGTCCGACAGCGACCCGGCCGCGCAGTACACGGCCCTGCTGGAGGGGCTGCGCCACCGCTCCGACCTGGCCTTCCTGCACACCACCCAGATCGGCGGCGCCGAGCTCACCCCGCTGGTCCGCCGCCTGTGGGAGGGCACCCTGGTGGTGAACCCGGCGACCGGCCTGGACCTGTCCGGCGTCGACGCGGCCCTGGCGAACGGCGCCGACGCCGTCGCCCTGGGCTCGGCCTGGCTCGCCAACCCGGACCTGGACGAGCGCCTGCGCTCGGGCGCCGACCTCAACGCGCCCGACGCCGCCACCTTCTACGGCGGCGACCACACCGGCTACACCGACTACCCCCACCTCGCCAACGCCTGACCGGCGCCGCCCGGACACGTCCGGGACACCGCCCGGACCCTCGACCGCGAGGGTCCGGGCGTCGGCGCGCAAGCGGTGCGGGAGCGTCGTGGGAAAAGAGAAATCCCGCCGGGGGACCGGCGCGACCGTCGGGCGCGGCTTACGTGTGAACGGCGCGGAGCGACGGTGGCCTCGGGTGTTGGCCGCACCCTGGATCCCCCGGCGGGACTCGAACGACCCCCCTAGCACTGAAGGGTTCCCCCCAATGGTACAGACCTTTGCTCGATATCTCGATGCCGAGGTATCGGTTGTCTCGAAATCGAGATGACACAGGAGGGACATCGGGACGACACGGGCGGAACGGGACTGGTCGCGGACGGCGGCGCGTTGCAGAAGGCGCAGGTCACGTGACACGCGTCCCAGCATGTGGACGGGGAGTACCAGTATTTCCGGGCGCTCTGCTAGCGTGGGCCCATCATGCTGTGCGAGCTGCTCCTTCTTAGCGGCCGCGGCGGGGGTCGTTAGTACAGGTCGGCTCCCTCGCCGCGGGGCTTCGGCTTGTCCACGGTCGACCATTGACCACGCCGCGAATCCCGAGGAGCCACCGCAATGGTGCCCCAGCAGCAGCCGTCCCCCATGCCGTTCCAGCGCTACACGCCGTTCGTGTCGGTCGATCTGCCCGACCGCACCTGGCCGTCCAAGACCATCACCGAGGCGCCCCGGTGGCTGTCCACCGACCTGCGCGACGGCAACCAGGCCCTGATCGAGCCGATGGACCCCGACCGCAAGCGCGAGATGTTCGCGCTGCTGGTCAAGATGGGCTACAAGGAGATCGAGGTAGGCTTCCCGGCCGCCAGCCAGACCGACTTCGACTTCGTGCGCTCCCTGATCGAGGACGACCTGATCCCCGACGACGTCCAGATCTCGGTCCTGACCCAGGCCCGCGAGGACCTGATCGAGCGCACCGTGCAGAGCCTGGTCGGCGCCAAGCGCTCCACCGTCCACCTGTACAACGCCACCGCGCCCACCTTCCGCCGCGTGGTCTTCAAGGTGGACCGCGAGGCCTGCAAGGCCATCGCCGTCGAGGGCACCCGCCACGTCATGCGCTTCGCCGAGCAGTACCTGGGCGACACCGAGTACTTCGGCTACGAGTACTCGCCCGAGATCTTCATCGACACCGAGATCGACTTCGCCCTGGAGGTCTGCGAGGCGGTCATGGACGTGTGGAACCCCGGGCCGGGCCGGGAGATCATCCTGAACCTGCCCGCCACCGTCGAGCGCTCCACCCCCAACGTCTACGCCGACCAGATCGAGTGGATGAGCCGCAACCTGTCGCGGCGCGAACACGTGGTCGTCTCCGTGCACCCGCACAACGACCGCGGCACCGGGGTGGCCTCCGCCGAACTGGCCGTCATGGCCGGCGCCGACCGCGTCGAGGGCTGCCTGTTCGGCCACGGCGAGCGCACCGGCAACGTCTGCCTGGTCACCCTGGGCCTGAACCTGTTCAGCCAGGGCGTCGACCCCAAGATCGACTTCTCGGACATCGACGAGATCCGCCGCACCGTCGAGCACTGCACCCAGCTGCCCGTCGCCCCCCGCCACCCCTACGGCGGCGACCTGGTGTACACCGCCTTCTCCGGCTCCCACCAGGACGCCATCAAGAAGGGCTTCACCGCCCTGGAGGCCGACGCCGTGGCCGCCGGGGTCCCGGTGGAGGAGTACGGCTGGGACGTGCCCTACCTGCCCATCGACCCCAAGGACGTCGGCCGCAACTACGAGGCCGTCATCCGGGTCAACAGCCAGTCCGGCAAGGGCGGCGTCTCCTACATCATGCAGCGCGACCACTCGCTGGACCTGCCGCGCCGCCTGCAGATCGAGTTCTCCCAGGTCATCCAGAAGTTCACCGACGCCGAGGGCGGCGAGTTCTCGGGCGAGCGCATCTGGGAGATCTTCTCCGGCACCTACCTGCGCGAGGACGGCCCCGTCGCCGTGCTGGCGCACCGCTCCTCCACCGACGCCGAGGGCACCTACCGGATCGAGGCCGACGCCCGCGTCAACGGCGAGATCCGCGAGCTGGTCGGCACCGGCAACGGACCGATCTCCGCGTTCTGCGACGCCCTGACCGACGTCGACGTCAAGGTGCGGGTCATGGACTACGTGGAGCACTCCATGGGAGGCGACGGCGACGCGCGCGCCGCCGCGTACGTGGAGGCCGAGATCGAAGGCCGCGTGGTGTGGGGCGTGGGCATCCACAGCAGCATCACCACCGCCTCGCTGCGCGCCCTGTGCAGCGCCATCGGCCGCGCCTGACCACGGGAACACGAGAGGGGCCCGCGGCACCGCCGCGGGCCCCTCGCCCGTTTCCGGGTCCGGAGAGTCAGAGCGTCCCGAACGGCCCCGGGTCCGGCCCGCCCGCCAGGGTGGCGAACTCCCGGTTCAGCCCCGCCAGCTCGGCCATCGGCACCGGCCGCCGCCGCACCGCCGCCGGGTCCGCGGCGGCCTCCCGCGTCCACAGGAACGGCGCCGCCGCCAGCCCCCGGTCCGGGGCCAGCCCCGCCACCTCCCCGCGCCACCCCGGCCAGCGCAGGTCGGCGTAGAAGTTCTCCAGGTTGTGCTCCTCCAGCATCCACAGCAGCCACGAGGAGTAGGCGGCCTCCAGCGGCTCCCACTTGAGGGAGTCCGGCGCGAAGTACACCATCTCCCCGGGCTGCCCCGGATACCGGTCGTCCTCGCAGGCCGGACCGTTGAGCGCGAACACCCCGCCCAGGACGTCGTGCCCCACGACCAGGTGTGCCGGGGGACCGTGCACCACCGCCGCGCTCAGGTCGTTGACCTCGCCCAGCCCGGGCAGCACCGCCCCGCCGCCCCCGTACACGCGCAGCCAGCCGTCGTCCACCAGCAGGCCGCCGCTCTCCAGCGCCATCGCGCCCAGGAACGACCGCGCCGTCACCTGCAACCGGTGCAGGCAGGTCCGCCCCCGCTCGGGGTCGCCGGGCAGCACCCGCACCGGGACCCCGGCCTCCGCCAGGTGTGCGGAGACCACCGGCCACCCGGGCCGCTTCACGTCGATCAGCTCACTGAGCTCGCGCACCCGTACCCTCCACCGATCTGTTCGCCGCGGTGCCGCTCACCCTAGTACCGCCCCCGGACACCCCGCCCGGCGACCCGAAAATCCCTGGCGACGGGGATTCCCGCGATGGGACCATTCCCGGCATGGCGCACACCGAGATCATCCAGCGGACCCTGCGGGTCCCCCTTCCCGCGGCCGAACCCGGCGACGGTACCACCGCGGTGCGGCGGCTGGACGCCGCGCTGCTGTCCCTCGGGTTCGCGCTCACCGCCGACCTGCGCACCCGCCTGGAAGGGCTGGCCCCCGACGCGGTGCTGCGCACCGCCGTCCCCCTGCTCGCCGCCGTCCGCGGACTCGTCGGCGCCGACGCCGAGCACAACGTGTACTTCACCGACTTCCCCGAGAACGTCCCCGACACCGTGGAGTTCTGGCTGGAGTGCCTGGTCTCCGCGGTCACCGACCCGGCCCACCGGGACGCGGTGGCCCCGGGCCCCGGCGGCCTGGACCTGCTCTCCCTGCCCGCCTACGGCCGCCTTCAGCACACCTACGCCGAACTCGCGGCCGTCCGCGACGCGTTCGTCGCCGGGGCGAAGGACCGGTGGACCCTGCTGCACCCCGGCGGCACGGTCGAGGAGGAGACCCGCCGGCTCTACACCGACCTGGCCGGGTCCACGGTGCCGCTCGCCGACGCCGACCGCGACCTGCTGGGCCGCCTGGCCGCCTCCTGCCCCGACCACGAGCCGCCCGCGATCCCCGTCCGGGAGAACCGCGCCGTGGTCAACGCCGCCCGGGTCCGCGCCGGCGCCCTCCCGGTGGTGGACACCGTCACCGACGTGCTGCGCCTGGCCCAGGCCCTGTCCGACGGCGACCCCACCCTGGTGGCGCCCCAGCGCCTGCGCTCCTTCACCCGGCGCGAACGCCGCCTGCTGCTCACCGCGCTGGACGGCGTCGCCGCCGACCCCGGAAAGCTGGCCGACGTGGGCCGCCGGGTCCAGGGCTGGAAGCGCCTGGGGGAGGGGCTGCACCCGCACGAGTACCCGGCGCTGCGCCACGCCCGCGACGTGTTCGCGGTGGCCCGGGGCGACAGGCGCGTGCACACCCTGGCCGCCCGGGTGGAGGCCGCGTTCGGCGCCGGTGACGTTCCGGCCGCCGTCCACCTGCTGGCCGGGGCGCCCGGAACCCTGGTCCGGTCCCTGGACCGGATCATGGTCGCGGGCGGCCCCGCCGTCACCGACCTGCTGGTGGAGCGCCTGAACGCGGTCGGCCACCGGGTGGCGGGCCGGGTGCTGGCCTCGGCCCGCGAACAGCTCGCCAACCGGAGCCTGCCCGGCTCGGTGCGGCTGTTCGCCAACGAGACCGCCCGCGGCTGGACCGTCCCCGACACCCGGCCGCCGCTGCCCGAGGCCGACACGGCCGCGGTGACCGCCGCACTGGACGCGCTGATCGCCCGCCGCCTGCCCGACGTCGACCTGCTGCTGGTCGACCCGGCGGTGCGGGACGTGGCGGTCCCGCGCTCGGGCCGCGGAACCTCCAAGGGGCTGGGCGTGCTGCCGCGCGGCAGCGTCACGCCGGTGGAGGGGGAGCGGCTGCGCTTCTTCGTGCACTGGGTCCAGGGCGAGCGGACCACCGACCTGGACCTGTCGGTGATGCTGCTCGGCGAGGACTTCGCGCCCGTCGGGCAGGTCTCCTGGACCAACCTCAAGGGGACCGGGGCCGTGCACTCCGGAGACCTGGTGGAGGCCCCGGCGCCCGGCGGCGCCACCGAGATGATCGACCTGGAACTCGCCGCGCTGGACCCGAAGGTGCGGTACGTGGTGCCCCAGGTGCTGGTGTACACCGGCGACCGGTTCACCTTCCTGCCCGAGGCGTTCTTCGGCTACATGTCGCTGGACGGTGTGCAGCGGGGGATGCCGTTCGAGCCGCGCACCGTCCGGGTCCGCTCCGACCTGGAGGGGGAGTCGCGGGTGCTGGTGCCGCTGGCCTTCGCCCGGGGGGAGGACGGCACCTGGTCGGCCCGCTGGACGCACCTGTTCCTGGCGGCGGACGAGCAGTTCAACCGGGTCGAGGAGACCGGGGTCCCGGGGAGCCTGCTGGCCCGCGGGGTGCTGTCGCGCCGGTACCTGACCGTGGGCGACCTGGTCGACCTGATGGCCGAACGCGGTGTCCGGGTGCGCGAGGCGGGCCCGCTCACGGAGGCGGAGACGGAGGGGCTGGAGAAGGAGACGCTGCGGGTCGGCTACCTCGGCACGGAGCGCCCGGAGGGGCTGCCGGAGGGGGTGGAGGCGATCACCCTGCCGACGCTGGCCGCGCTGCTTCCGGACACCGGTCCCGAACCGGAGCCGGTGTCCTGAAAACCCGGTGACGCCGCTCTGCCCCGGCCGCTAGGCTGCGGGCAGGGCGGCACTCGGATCGGCTTCCTTCTCTTTTTCTCTCTTAAAGAAAACCGCAGCCGGTCCACTCCCCGCCCCTCTGGCCGGGCTCATCGCGGGTCCGGCCGGGGCGGCACCGCGGCGACTTCCTTCTCATTCTCGGACCCAGTCGTCGCACTCCCCGCCCACGCAGTACCCGAGGCACCGGGGGCGCTTCCTTCTCAACCCTCTGCGAGGGCTCCACTGTTAATGGTTCAGCGCTCCCACTCTCCTCATGTCCCGGCACCGCGAAAGAGGTCTGTCGCCGAAGGCGTCCGTTGAGGGTGGTGGAGGGCGACGGGCGGGCTTCCTTCTACGTAACCCACGTCTTCAGCCGTCGCACTCTCCGGGCCTTGCACGACGAAGGGCCGCACCCCACGGGTGCGGCCCTTCGCCGTATGCGTGGGGGGCTACTCCCAGCCGAACTTCTGCGTCCAGGCGTTGCCGGACTCGCCGACACCGATCGCCACCAGCCCGCAGTTCAGGATGTTGTTGCGGTGGCCCTCACTGTTCATCCAGGCGTCCATGACCTGGGCGGCGCTGGTCTGCCCCTTGGCGACGTTCTCGGCGCCCCAGGCGGTGTACCCGTGGCGGCGGGCCCGCTCGCCGGGGCCCTCGCCCTCGGGGCTCTGGTGGGCCATGTAGTCGCGCCGGTTCATGTCCTCGCTGTGCTCCTGCGCGGCGGCGGTCAGCCGCGAGTCCACACGCAGCGCGCCGCATCCGGCGTCGGCGCGTTCGGCGTTGACCAGGCGCACGACCTCGTCGGTGACCCCGGCGGCGGCACCCGTGCCGCCACCGCCCCCACCGGAGCCGCCCGAGCCCCCGGAACCGCCGGATCCACTGCTGCCGCCGGAGCCGCCCGAGCCGCCGCCGGCGCTCTCGCCGCGGTCGCCGTCCGAACCCCCGCCCTCGGAGTCCTCGGGGGAGGACGAGGCGGTGACGTCGGCGCTCTGCGGCTCGGTGTCCCCGGACGGGGTGCGCTCCTGGGCCGGTGCGTCGGGGGCGACGAAGAAGTCCGGGTCCTCGGAGGCGTCGGGGACCGGCGGCGCCTCGGTGCTGATCGAGGAGGCCTGGCCGCCCTCGGGCAGCGCAGAGCCGTCCGCGGTGTTGCGGAACGGGTTCATCTCGTCACCGGCACCGGTGATGAGCAGGGTTCCGGCCAGGGTCAGGCCCACCGGCACCGCCGCCAGCGTCACGACGAGGGGTATCGGCCGCCTGCGCTGGGAGCGCCGGGTGCTGGCCCGTCGTTTTCCTCGACGACCACGCGCCATTATCGCTCTCCTCCGGTATGTGCGGGATTCGGGTGCAATCGGACCCCGCCTGAGGCGGGGTTCGTACCCTCGGGCGGTTCTGGGCTCGCCCATGGCCACGTGAGATCTCGGTGGCCCGCCGTGGGGGTACCGCGTCTTCCGCGTGGCGGCGCCGGGGGTGCCGCGGGGGAAGGGCGGCGGTTCCGGCGCATCACATCTAGCGCGTGAGAGTAGACCAAATATCGCAAAAAGGGAATCCAAAACGTGATCAACCAGGTCAAGGGGGTGCGCGTCCGGCGCATGCGGACCATCCCGGCGCGAGGACGGTCACCGGTATCCGCGACAATGGGGGAGTGAGCCTCTACCGTGACGAGGGCGTCGTCCTGCGCAATCAGAAGCTGGGCGAGGCCGACCGCATCATCACCCTGCTGACCAGGCGACACGGCCTGGTCCGGGCGGTGGGCAAGGGGGTGCGGCGCACCCGGTCGCGGTTCGGCGCCCGGCTGGAGCCCTGCACCCACGTCGACCTGCAACTGCACACCGGACGGACCCTGGACGTCGTCACCCAGGCCGAGACCGTCCGCGCCTACGGCGAGGCGATCGTCGCCGACTACTCCCGGTACACCGCCGCCACCGCGATGCTGGAGACGGCCGAAAAGGTCGTCGCCGTGGAGAAGGACCCGGCCCTGCGCCAGTTCCTCCTGCTCCTGGGCGCACTGCGTACCCTGGGCGAGGGCGTGCACGACGCCCGGCTGGTCCTGGACGCCTACCTGCTGCGCTCCCTGGCCGTGGCCGGGTACGCCCCGGCACTGTCCGAGTGCGCCCGCTGCGGCGACCGCGGAGAGCACCGTTCGTTCGCGATCCACGCGGGCGGGACGGTGTGCTCGGTGTGCCGCCCGCACGGCAGCGTGCACCCCTCGGCCGAGACCGTCCGCCTCATGTCGTCCCTGCTCGGGGGCGACTGGCCGACGGCGGACGCCAGCGACCCCAGGCACCGCACCGAGTGCAGCGGCCTGGTCGCGGCGTACCTACAGTGGCACCTGGAAAACGGAATCCGATCACTGCGCCATGTGGAGCGTTCTTGAGTCTGTTCAGTTTCGACACCGGCAACCGGCGGGAGTACACCGCGCCCGTCCCGCACGAGAGCGGGGCGCGCCCTCCCGAACTGCCCGCCGACCTGGTGCCCCGACACGTGGCCGTGGTCATGGACGGCAACGGCCGCTGGGCCAAGCAGCGCGGCCTGCCGCGCACCGACGGCCACAAGGCCGGTGAGGCGTCCCTCTTCGACGTCATCGAGGGCGCCCTGGAACTGGGCATCCCCAACCTGTCGGCGTACGCCTTCTCCACCGAGAACTGGAAGCGCTCGCCGGAGGAGGTGCGCTTCCTCATGGGCTTCAACCGCGACGTCATCCGCCGCCGCCGTGACGAACTGCACGCCCGCGGGGTGCGGGTCACCTGGGCGGGCCGCTCCGGCATGCTCTGGAAGAGCGTCATCAAGGAGCTGCGCGACGCCGAGGAGATGACCCGCGACAACACCGCGCTCACCCTCCAGTTCTGTGTGAACTACGGCGGCCAGGCCGAGATCGTCGACGCCGTGCGCACGCTGGCGCGCCGGGCCGCGGCGGGGGAGATCTCCCCGGACAAGATCACCGAGGACACGATCTCCCGGCACCTCTATTCACCCGAAGTCCCCCCGGTGGACCTGTTCGTGCGCTCCTCGGGCGAGCAGCGGCTGTCCAACTTCCTGCTGTGGCAGTCGGCCTACGCCGAGTTCGTCTTCCTGGAGACGCTCTGGCCCGACTTCGACCGCCGCGACCTGTGGCGGGCCTGTGAGATCTACGCGCGCCGGGACCGCCGCTACGGCGGCGCCGAACCGAACCCGGTGGCCGCGCCCGAAGAGAAGGGGAAATAATGCCGGACGAGCCTCTCTTGCGCCCGGGCATGTCGCTGGTGTCGATCGGCGACAGCTTCACCGAGGGGGTGGGCGACCCCTACCCGGACGGCTCGGGCTTCCGCGGCTGGGCGGACCGGACCGCCGAGCACCTGGCCGACCACCTGGGGGAGATCCGGTACGCCAACCTCGCGGTGCGCGGCAAGCTGATGCGCCAGATCGTCACCGACCAGCTGCCCCCGGCCCTGGAGATGGCCCCGGACCTGGTCACCCTGTGCGCGGGCGGCAACGACCTGCTGCGCCCGGCTGGCGACCCGGAGCGGATGGCCAGGATTCTGGACAACACCGTGTCCCGGCTGCGCGCCAACGGGTCTCAGGTCATTCTCTTCACCGGCGTGAACATCGCCTCGGGCTACATGCGCGGCACCATCGGCCTGTTCGCCCGCTACTACCTGAACGTCCGCTCGATCGCCGACCGCCACGGCTGCCTCCTCGTGGACCAGTGGTCGATGGACGTGCTGACCGACGCCCGCGCCTGGGACGCCGACCGGCTGCACATGTCCTCGGAGGGCCACCGCCGCCTGGCGCTGCGCGTGTGCGAGGTCCTGGGCGTCCCGGTCGCCGAGCGCTGGGACGAGCCCTGGCCCGCAGCCGGTCCGGTGCGCCGCGCCGAGGCGCTCAAGGAGGACCTGGCCTGGGTCAAGGAGTCGCTGGGCCCGTGGATCGGCCGCCGCCTGACCGGCCGCTCCTCCGGTGACACCGTCACCGCCAAGCGTCCGGAGCTGACGCCCCTCACCAAGGAGCGCTGAAACAGCGTCCCGAAGCCGCCCACAGGTGTGACGTCACGCTCAAAACCCGAAAAAGCGGAAACCTACTGTCGCGTAACCATGGCGTGGAGCTGCATGATCACTTACTATGAGCGGCTTTGGGACGAACGACCTCACCAAGAAGGACATCCTGTCCTACGTGGCCCTCGGTGACAGCTTCACCGAGGGCATGAGCGACCCCTACCCCGACAGCGACAGCGTGCCCAACGGCCGCTACCGCGGCTGGGCGGACCGGGTGGCCGAGCACCTCGCCGACCACGTCGGCGAGGTCCGCTACGCCAACCTGGCGGTCCGCGGCCGGCTGATCGGGCAGATCGTCGACGAGCAGCTGCCCCGCGCCGTCGAACTCTCCCCCGACCTCATCACCATCTGCGCCGGCGGCAACGACATCATCCGCCCGGGCTCGGACCCCGACGCGGTGGCCGCCATCTTCGCCGAGGCCATCGCCGAGCTGTCCCGCACCGGCGCGCGCATCGTGATCTTCACCGGCTTCGACACCAACTGGCAGCCGGTCATGCGCCACATGCGCGGCAAGATCGCCACCTACAACATGCACATGCGCGCGGTCGCCGACCGCTACGGCTGCGACGTGGTGGACGTGTGGAGCATGCGGATCTTCGACGACCCGCGGGCCTGGAACTGGGACCGCCTCCACCTGTCCCCGGAGGGCCACCGCCGCCTGGCGCTGCGCGTGTGCGAGGTGCTGGGCGTCCCGGTCGAGGGCGACTGGAACGAGCCGTGGCCGCCCGCCGAGCCCCGCGACTGGCGCGCCGCCCGCCAGGAGGACCTGCACTGGGCCCGCGAGTTCCTGGTCCCGTGGATCCACCGCCGCCTGACCGGCCGCTCCTCCGGCGACGGCGTCACCCCCAAACGCCCGGCCCTGGAACCCCTCCGCCGCGACCACTGACCCGGGGGCGGGCCGCCGCCCCTGGTGAGGACGCCTGCCTCCGGTGAGGACGCCCGCCCTTCCTGGAGCCCTCACCACAGCCGGAGGGCATCGTGCCTCCCCGCCGCAGGGGGTGACGGCGGCGGGAGGCCTCCGGCCCCGGCCTCAGGGGGTTGCCCGCCTGCTTGGGTCGGCGGTCGGGTGCCCGCATGTTCTGTTAACGCTGTGTGTGGCGAAGGCCCGCTGTCCGGGACCCCGGCACAGTCCGAAGAAGGGATCGGTTCCTCCCATTCCAGGGGGTCGGCGGAGGCGTTACCTCTGTCCTGGGGGGTGCCCACCCGACCCGGAAGCCTCAGCCCCGGCCGGAGGGCATCGTGCCTCCCCCGCCGCAGGGGGTGACGGCCGCGGGAGGCCTCCGGCCCCGGCCCCGGGGGGTGTTGGTAGAGCGGGACGGGGCACCGGCCCCTGGGGGTGAGACAGCAAGAGCAGGTTTCCAGAACGGCAACCATCTGCGGAGGGCGGTGTAGGGGGCCGGTCTCGGTCGCGTTGGTCTCCACGGGTCACCGTTTGGGAACGTACAGACCCGGGCTGGGCGCGGAGCCGTCCCCACGGTACGAGGTCCGGCAGACCAGCAGGTGTACGCGTTGGATGCACGTCCGGGGTGGTGGGGGTGTTTTTTCGGGGACGGGTCGGGGCACAGCGCACATCCCCGGCCACACAGGTCCACGGAAAGACGCTCCGCTTGGAAACCCGCGGTTGCGCAGACCTCGCTTGAAAGCCCGACCACAGACGGGGTAACCCCCGCCTCCATTGCCTTCCCCGGACACAGGGGGTGTCGGGAGGAGAAACCACGACCCGCGCTCCAGGGGGTGACGGTCGCGGACACCCGCGGCCCCGGCCCCAGACCGGAAGGTGAACCGCGACCCGCGCTCTAGGGGGTGACGGCCGCGGTTACCTGCTGCGCCCGGACCCTGGGGGTGTGGGGAGGAAGGACCGGGACCTGCGCCGCTGGGGGTGGAGGCCGCAGATATTCTCCGGCCCCGCCCCCCCGGGGGGCGGGAGGTGGGACCGCCACCGGTACCGGCGGCAGTGTGGCTGCGGTCACCCCTTGTGGCCGGGGAGGGCAGTGGCGGCGGGGTTTCGCCCCCTGGAGTGCAGGTCCCGGTTCTTCCTCCCGACACCCTCTGTGGTTGGGGAGGGCACTGAGGGCGGGGGTTACTGCGTCTGTGGTCGGGCTTTCAAGCGAGGTCTGTGCAACCGCGGGTTTGCAGTCGGAGCGTCTTTCCGTGGACCTGTGTGGTCGGGGATGTGCGCTGTGCCCCGACCCGTCCCCGGAAAACACCCCCATCACCGGGGACGTGAGTCCAACGCGTACGTCTTTTTGGTCTGCCGGGCGTCGTGACGTGGGGACGGCTCCGCGCCCAGCCCGGGTCTGTACGTTCCCAAGGGGTGACCCGTGGAGACCAACGCGACCGAGAGCGGTCTCCGCACACCGCCCTCCGCAGATGGCGGGCGTTTGGGAAACCTGCTCTTGCTGCCTCACCCCCTGCGGCCGGGGTCGAGTCCCGCTCTACCGACACCCCCTGGGGTCGGGGCGGGAGGCCTCGTGCGGCCGTCACTCCCTGCGGCGGGGGAGGCACAACGCCCTCCGGCTGGGGCTGAGGACTCCAGGAGGGGACGGGCTGTGGCTGAGGGCCCCAGGAAGGCGGAAACCCCCTGGGGTCGGGGCGGGAGGCCTCGTGCGGCCGTCACTCCCTGCGGCGGGGGAGGCACAACGCACTCCGGCCGGGGCTGAGGGCCCCAGGAGGGAACGGGGTTGTGGCCAAGACCTCGGGGAAGGTGGGAGACCCCCCGGGGGCGGACGGCGGCCTCAGCGCAGGATCGACACGATCCGGCAGCAGGCGGCCGCCAGCCCCCGGTCACCGGTGAGGACGCCCCGCCGGGCGGCCTCCTGCGGCTCGATCATCCGGGTGCACATCCGCCAGGCCGTGTCGGCGTCGAGCCGCACGGCCGCGTCGGCCCCGGCCCCCTCCGACGGGTCGTGCACCCAGCCCCCGTCGGTGCGCACCGCCGTCCACGTCCCGCCCGCGGGGCCCTCCACCTCCACGCGCGCCCGGGTCCCGGGTTCGGCCGCGACGTCGCGCAGCGTGTGCGGCAGGGCGCGCAGGAACGTGTCCAGCACCGGCCCGGCCGCCTGCGGCCCCAGGTCGGCGGGCAGCCCCGCGGCCAGCCGGATCTGCTGCCGGTGGGTCCAGTACTCGGTGAACTCGCGGGCGCAGTCGAACCAGGTCGGCGCCGGGTCCACCCCGGCCCAGTCCACGCTGATCGAGGGGGCGTGCAGGTCCGCGTCGCGCCACAGGTCGGCGATCCACCGGCCGGTCACCTCCAGGGTGTCGGCCAGGGCGGCGGGGCTGATCCGCCGGGTGCCCTCCACCCACAGGGCGTTCTCCCGGTGCACGAGCCGCGCGATCGTCTCCCCGGGCGCGAGGCCCGGCCCCGGCCGGTACCCGTCGCGGCGCCCGGCCAGCCGCCCGTAGTCGTCGCCCAGCAGGTGGGCGGCCAGGTCCCGCGCGCTCCAGCCGGGCACCGCCTCGGCCGCCCACTGCTCGGGTGTCAGGGAGCGCAGCAGGGACACCAGTGCGGCCCGCTCCGCGGCGAACCGGGAGCGGACGTCGATCACGGGCCCCAACAGGGGGTGGTCGTCCATGGCGTCGTCTCTCGAACGGGGGCCGCCCGCGGGCGGCCCCGGGGCCTCAGGCCCTCGTCCCCTCAGGCGCCCCGGGAGCAGGACGCGCAGGTCCCGAAGATCTCCACGCTGTGCGTGACACCGGTGAACCCGTGCGCCTCGCCCATCTCGGCGGCCCAGCGCTCCACGGCCGGGCCCTCCACCTCCACGGCGGTCGAGCACACCCGGCACACCAGATGGTGGTGGTGGCTCTCGCTGCCGCAAGCCCGGTAGACGGCCTCGCCGTCGTCGGTGCGCAGCACGTCGATCTCACCGGAGTCACTCAGCGCCTGCAACGCCCGGTAGACGGTGGTCAGGCCGATCTTGGAACCCTCGGCGCGCAGATCCGCGTACAGGTCCTGGGCACTACGGAAACCGCTGGACGCGTTCAGCGCCCGACGGACCGCCTCACGTCGTGTCGTCGTACTCAACGGCTCACCCTCCCCCTCAACGGCCCATCCTCGCCGGATCACTCCCCGGACCACTCCCGGGCATCGTACCGGCCGCCGCGGTGGCGGTCGGTGGCCGGGTGTTCGCGGAGCGGTGCCCCGAGGCCCGGCGCAGCACCCCGCCCACGCCCACCGCCACCACGAAGACGGCCAGGGCCAGCAGCACGATCGTGGCCCCGGGAGCCAGGTCGGCGTAGAACGCGGCGCTCAGCCCGCCCACCGAGGACAGCAGCCCGATCACCACGGCCAGCGACATCGTCACCCGGAAACTGCGGGTGAGCTGCTGGGCGGCGACCACCGGCACGATCATCAGGGCGCTCACCATGAGCAGCCCCACCACCCGCATCGCGATCACCACCGTCAACGCCGCGGTGACCGCCAGCAGCACGCTCAGGAAGCGCACCGGGAGCCCGTGCGCCCGCGCCACCTCCTCGTCCTGGCACAGCACGAACAGCTCGCGGCCGAACACCGCCACCACCGCCGCCACGCCCAGCGCCAGCACCCCGACGACCCACAGGTCCTCTTCGCTCACGGTGCTCACCGAACCGAACAGGAACCCGGTCAGCGTGGCGTTGCCCGCGCCCGGGGTGAGCCCGATGAGGAGCACCCCACCCGCGATGCCGCCGTAGAACAGCAGGGCCAGGGCCACGTCGCCGCTGG
>NZ_JBJJBV010000067.1:0-31113 GCF_045446735.1 Nocardiopsis protaetiae | reverse complement strand
GCTGGGCCGGGTCCCCGGGCGCGGCGGCGTCCGGGGCGGCGGCGTCCGGGGCGGAGGTGGCGGGGGAACCGGTGAGGTGGAGGAAGACCTCGTCCAGGGTGGGGCGGCGGACGGCGAGGTCCTCCGCCTCGATCCCCGCGGCGTCCAGCGCCCGGACGGCGCGGGCCAGCGCGCCGCGCCGGTCGGCGACCGGGAGGCTGATGTGGCGGGTCCGCTCCCCCGCGTCGATCGACTGGTCAAACTTGACCAGTTGGGCAAGGTCGACCGTTTCGGGGTCGCCGAAGAGGCGCCCCAGCACGGTGGCGGCCTCGGCCAGGCGGCCGGGGTCGGCGACGACCACGTCGAGCCGGTCGCCGCCGACCAGCCCCTTGAGCCGGTCGGCGGTGCCCTCGGCGATCACCCGGCCGCCGTCGATCACGCTGATGCGGTCGGCCAGCTGATCCGCCTCCTCCAGGTACTGGGTGGTGAGCAGCACCGTGGTGCCCCCGCCCACCAGGGAGCGCACCGAATCCCACACCTCGGTGCGCCCGCGCGGGTCCAGGCCGGTGGTCGGCTCGTCCAGGAACAGCACCCCGGGGTCGACGATGAGCGAGGCCGCCAGGTCCAGGCGGCGGCGCATACCGCCGCTGTAGCCGGACACCGGGCGCTTGCCGGTGCCGGCCAGGCCGAACCGCTCCAGCAGCTCTCCGGCGCGGGCGGCGGCCCGGCGGCCGCCCAGGTGGTGCAGGCGGCCGAACAGTTCGAGGTTCTGGCGCCCCGACAACTCCTCGTCCAGCGCCGCGTGCTGGCCGAGCAGTCCGATGCGGCGGCGGACGTCGCGCGGGCGGGAGGCGACGTCGACGCCGTCCACCTCCACCCGCCCCCGCTGCACCCGCAGCAGGGTGGCCAGGGTCCGCACCAGTGTGGTCTTGCCCGCCCCGTTGGGCCCCAGGATGGCGTGCACCGTCCCCCGCGCCACGGTCATGTCGAGGCCGTCCAGCGCCCTGGTGTCGCCGTAGGTCTTGTACAGCCCCTCCACCACAACGGCGGGCTCGCGGTCCTCCATGGTCCCCCCTCAGTGACTGATCAAGTTTGACTACTCGGAGGAGAGTACTCTCCGCTCCGGCCACTAGTCAAACTTGATTACGGAAAAATTCTGCGGCCGATCCACCGGCTGCCCACGACCCGACCCGACCACCGCACCGTCTCTCCGAAGGCGAGCGCCCGGTCGGTCAACCGGATGCGGGCGCCCGGCCGGCGGCCGGGACACGGTCAGGGGCGAGGACACGGCCGACGACAGGGAGGCGGCCGGCGGCAGGAACGCGGCCGAGGGCGGGGGCACAACCGGCGGCAGGGACACGACCAGGGGCGGGGACACAGCCGGGGGCGGGCGCCGTGCCGTGGCGCGACGCCACGGCGCGGGTCACCCGGACAGCCAGCGCTGGAGTTCGTCGGCGTTGCGGAGCTCCGCCTCGACACGGGCCCGCTCCTGTTCGGTGAGCTCGATCCCCCGGAGCCGTTCGATCCATTCGGCGCTCCGCTCGGTCTCGCCGATCGCGACGGACAGCTCGACCAGCATCGCCAGCGCCATCGCCCGCTCCACGGCCGAGGCCTCGTCGTCGTGCCTGCGCAGGCCCGACCTGAGGAAGCGCCAGGCCATGTGGTCGTCGAGTTTGAAGTCGCGGATGATCCGGGCGCCGTCCAGCACCCTGGCCAGCCCCTCCAGGTCCGGCGAGCCCCCGTAGTCCAGGTCCTCGGGCTCGTCCCGCTGGATGACCATGATCGAGTTCCCCGAGGGGTCCATCACCGTGAACCGGCTCGCCCCGGCCCGGTAGCGGGTGATCCGGGGCAGCCCGCGGGTCGGCACCCTCCCCTTGGCCGCGCGCACGGAGGCCACCAGCGCCGCGTGGTAGGCGGCCACGTCGTCGACCAGCACCAGGCAGCCGCCGCTCTCCTCCCGAGCGGGGTCCAGGCCCTTGGGCGCCCGCCCGTAGTGCAGGTGGACGCCGCTCCACTGGAAGGCGAGGTAGAGGTAGGGCCGGTGCTGCCGGTAGGTCACCTCGAACCCGAGGGACTGGAAGAAGTCCAGCGTCTCCTCCGCCGAGACGCACGGCAGCAGCGGGATGGTCAGCTCGTTCGGGCGCACCCCAGGCGGCGCGTCCCGCGCGACCGGGCCCCCTTCCCGCGCGTCTTCGGCGCCCTTGCCCCCGGTCTCCCCGACGTCTTCGCCCACAGCCCCTCCTCCAAGGGTGATCAAGTTTGACCACTGGTGCGAGCCTAGCCCGCCCCCTCTCCACTGATCAAATTTGACCAGTGCCATTGGAATGCCGCCTCGGGCTTCCGTCCGCGCTTGTGACGCACCTAACATGAAGACAATTCACGTTAGGCAGGTGATCCGTGCGCACGCCCCCCGCGCCTCCGCCCTCCGAAGGCCCC
Source organism: Nocardiopsis protaetiae (assembly GCF_045446735.1). Taxonomy (NCBI): domain Bacteria; kingdom Bacillati; phylum Actinomycetota; class Actinomycetes; order Streptosporangiales; family Nocardiopsidaceae; genus Nocardiopsis; species Nocardiopsis protaetiae. Next base: position 28,698 of record NZ_JBJJBV010000067.1, on the reverse strand, counting down.
GATCTCCCTGATCGCCCCGATCCGGCCACCGCCCCCGCCGCCCCCGCCGCCGGAAACGGTCCGGCCGTCGGAGGCGGTTCGACCCCCGCGAACGAGCCCGCCATCGGGGCTTCCGCCGCCGGGAACACCTCGGCCACCGCCGCCCCTCCCGGTCCGGCCGCTGCTCCCGGTCCGGCCACCGCCTCCGCCTCGGCCACCGCCCCGGCCCCGCACCCGGCCCCCGCCGCGGTCCCCGAGGCCCTCGCCGAGCCCACCGCCCCCGTCGGCGCCCTGTGGGTGGCCGGTATCAGCCTGGCCAACCTCGGCATGTGGATGGCGTTCTTCGGCCCCCTCCAGGTCCTCCTCCCCGAGCAGGTCGGGGTGATCGCCCCGGAGAGCAAGGAGACCACCCTGGCCTGGGTCACCGGCGTCGGCGCCCTCATGGCCACCCTCGGCACCCCCCTGGCCGGAGCCCTGTCCGACCGCACCACCGGCCCCCTGGGCCGCCGCCGGCCGTGGGTGCTGCTCGGCGCCGTCCTGGGCGGGGTCGGCCTGATCGTCCTGGGCCGCCAGGACACCGTCACGGGCGTGCTCGTCGGCTGGTCGCTCGTCCAGGTGGCCCTGTCCCTGCTCAACGCCACCCTGCTCGCAGCCATCCCGGACCGGGTCCCGGTCCGCCAGCGCGGCGCGGTCTCGGGCTGGGTCGGCATCCCTCAGTCCGCGGGCGTGGTGATCGCCGTGGTGCTGGTGACCGTGGTCGTCACCCGCATCTCCCCGGGCTACACGCTCATCGGCGTGCTCCTCATCGCCTGCGCCCTGCCCTTCGCCCTGCTGTCCCCCGACCCCCCGCTGCCCCGCGAGGCACGCCCGCCCTGGCGCGATTTCGGCCGCGGATTCTGGGTGTCCCCGCGCCGCCACCCGGACTTCGCCTGGGCCTGGCTCACCCGGTTCCTCATGCAGACCGGCAACGCCATGTTCACCCTCTACCTGCTGTACTTCCTGCGCGACGGCATCGGCTACGAGGAGCTCTTCCCCGGTTCCTCGGCCACCGACGGCCTGCTCCTGCTGATCCTGGTCTACACGGCCGCGGTGGTGGGGACCACCGTGGTCGCGGGCATGCTCTCCGACCGCTGGGGGCGGCGCCGCGGCCCGGTGTGCCTGTCCGGGGTGGTGTGCGCGCTCCCGGCGTTCCTGGTGGCGCTGTTCCCGACCTGGCCGGTGACGATCGTGTGCGCCGTGGTGCTGGGCGTCGGGTTCGGCATCTACCTGTCGGTGGACAACGCCCTGGTCACCGAGGTCCTCCCGGCCGCCGAGGGGCGCGCCAAGGACCTGGGGATCGTGAACATCGCCAGCGCCGGACCGCAGGTGATCGCCCCGGCGCTGGCCGGTCCGATCGTGGTGTACCTGGGCGGCTACCCGGTCCTGTACACGGTCTGCGGCCTGCTGACCCTGCTGGGCGCCGTCCTGGTGTGGCGCATCAAGGGGGTGGCCTGACCCGGCGCCCCGCCCCGGCGCCCCTCCCCCACCCTTCCCTTCAGCCCCCGGAAAGCCCCGGAGGGCACTCGTACACGAAAGGCGGATCCGTATGTCGTCACCGTTCCTGTGGGGTGTGGCCTCGGCCGCGTTCCAGGTGGAGGGCGCCCTGGCCGAGGACGGCCGCGCCCCGTCGATCTGGGACACCTTCGCCGCCCGCCCGGGCGCCGTCCTGGACGGCCACAGTCCGGCCGTGGCCTGCGACCACTACCACCGCTGGCCGCAGGACGTGGACCTGCTCGAACGCCTGGGCGTGAACGCCTACCGCTTCTCGATCGCCTGGCCGCGGGTGGTGCCGCAGGGCACCGGGCCGGTCAACAAGGCCGGCCTGGACTTCTACGACCGGCTGGTGGACGCCCTGCTGGAGCGGGGGATCACCCCGTTCCCGACCCTGTTCCACTGGGACCTGCCCCAGGCCCTGGAGGACGCGGGCGGCTGGTCGTCCCGGGACACCGCGCGGGCGTTCGCCGACTACGCGGCGGTGGCCGCCGACCGGTTGGGCGACCGGGTCCCGCGGTGGATCACCCTGAACGAGCCGGTGGTCCACCTGGCCTACGGGCACGCGTTCGGGATCCACGCCCCGGGCCGCACCCTGGAGGTCCCCGAACTCCTGACGGTGGCGCACCACCTGCTGCTCGCCCACGGCCTGGCCGCGGCGGAGCTGCGTTCGCGCGGGCTGGAGGCGCTGCTCACCAACAACCTGACCCCGGTGCGCGCGCCGCAGGACGCGACCGGGGCCGACCTGGCGGCGGGGGCCGCCTACGACGCCCTGCACAACCGGCTGTTCGCCGACCCGGTGATGCTGGGCTCCTACCCGGACCTGTCGGCGTTCGGCGCGGCGGAGGTGCCGGGGGTGCACGAGGGCGACCTGGCGCTCATCGCGGGCAGCACGGACGGCATCGGCGTCAACTACTACAACCCGAGCCTGGTCCTGGCCCCGGAGGAGGGGTCGGACCTGCCGTTCGCGCTGGGCGAGATCACGGGAGTGCCCACGACGGCGTTCGGGTGGCCGGTGGTCCCGGAGGGGCTGACCGACACCCTGGTGGGGCTGTCGGAGCGCTACGGGGAGGCGTTGCCGCCGCTGTACGTCACCGAGAACGGCTGCTCGTGCGAGGACGCGATGGTCGACGGGCGGGTGGCCGACCCCGCGCGCGTCGCCTACCTGGAGTCGCACATCGCCGCCGTGGACGCGGCCCGCGAACGGGGGGCGGACGTGCGCGGCTACTTCGTGTGGACGCTCACCGACAACTTCGAGTGGGCGGAGGGCTACCACCAGCGGTTCGGCCTGGTGCACGTGGACCACGACACCCAGGTCCGCACGCCCAAGGACTCCTTCGCCCGCTACCGCGACATCATCGCCGCCCGCACCGGCGCACCGGACCCCGCCCCCTGACCGACCGCCCGGGGCGCGCCCCCTGCACCGGTCGCGCCCCCGCCCCGCCCTGTCCGCGAACGCACCCGCCGTCCGCGGCCGCCGACGTCACGCGGCTCCACGGACCCGACCCGTCCGGCACCGAAAACACACCCGGGTCCGGCACACGGATACCGCGAAGCGCCCCAGCGTCCACGGCCACCGACGTCACGCGGCTCCACGGACCCGACCCGTCCGGCACCGAAAACACACCCGGGTCCGGCACACAGGCACCACGGAGCGCCCCAGCGTCCACGGCCACCGGCGGCCTGGAGCGCCGCGGTCTCCCGGCACACGGATACCGCGGGGCACACCCGAGTCGGCGTTCCTCGACGTCGTACGGCCCCGCCGGCGGCCGACCGGCGAGGGCGGCCGTGCACCGCGCTATTCGGTGACGGCGTCCAGGGGGCCGCTGTCGAACCGTTCGGGGGCCTGCTCTCCGCGCTTGCGGGCGGGCTCCCACCACCACCAGTGCGACTCCGGCACCCAGGCGGGCACCTCCTCGCCGGCGGAGGACACCGCGGTCTCGGCCACCGCCTCCAGGGCGTCGTCGATGCGCGCCACGGCCTCCAGGTCCTCCTGGCGCAGGAACTCGCGCCAGGGCACGAACTCCTCGGCGAGGATCTGGAGCATGGAGCGGCGCCAGCAGGCGGGCCGGTAGCCCTCGTAGCGGCCGTTCTCGGCGGCGGTCTGGCTGCGCACCACGTACAGGCCGAGCCGGTCGGGGTTGTTGCCGCCGACCAGCAGCTCGGCGAGGGTGGACGTGAACTCGCGGCCCGCGGGCGACTGCCGCTCGGCGCGGGTGGTCGCCCGGTAGAGGTCGAACAGGGCGGCGAAGGCCTCGTCCATCAGCGCGTCCCGGTCCCTGCGGCGCGCGGCGCTCTCAGCGAAGGCGTCCAGCGCTCTCCTGGCCAGGGTGGGGATGTCCCTGCCCGCGTCCGCACTCACCTGTCCACCGCCTTTTCCTGTTGTATTCCTGAGTTCTGGGGGTCGTGCCCGCCGGGGGGTGTGTCGGCACGTTCGGTGACGACCGGGCTTCCGATGATAAACACCGCTTTCGGGCCCGCGCCATCGCGGGCGGCCCGGATGGGAGGCCTCATCCGGCCAGGACCGTGTCGAGCATCCCGGCCCACTGGCGCACGATGCGCCTGCGACGTGCGGTGTCGTCGGTGAGGAGGTTGGCCAGCCCCAGCCCGCGGGCCAGGTCGAGGGTGGCCTGGACGGCTTCGCGCACCCCGGGCCGCGACTCGTCCGCACCCAGCAGCTCCACGGCCGCCCGGTGCAACTCGCGCCCCACGTGCTCCTCCATCGGGACGACGCTCTCGCGCAGGGCGGGGTCGCTGGCGGCGGCCGCCCACAGTTGCAGGGCGGCCCGGAAGTCGTCGCCGGTGAACGCGTCCACGGCCACCTCCACCACGGCCTCGGTGCGCCCGGGCCCTTCGGGGACCCCGGCGATGCGGCGGCGCAGCTCCGCGCCCCGGCTGTCGAGGATGTGCCGCATGACCGCGAGGAACAGGTCCTCGCGGGTCGGGAAGTGGTGCTGTGCGGCGCCCCGGGACACCCCGGCTGCCTCGGCGACCGCGCCGACGGTGGCCCCGGCCACGCCGTGCCCGGCCAGGCGGCCCACGGCCGCCTCCAGCAGCCGGGCCCGGGTGGCCCGGCTGCGTTCCTGTCTGGGTTCGCGCTCCGCTGCGGTCCCCACCCGTCTCCCTCGTTCCCTCGCCGCCGCGCGGGCGCCCGTCTCCCGGCCACCCGCACGGCCCGCGTCACTGCGGTCTCGGCCGCGTCAATACGACTTGGGCAGGCCCAGGGACTGCTGCGCCACGTAGTTGAGGACCATCTCCCGGCTGACCGGGGCGATCCGCGCCAGCCGTGCGCTGGCGATCGCCGAGCCCAGCCCGTACTCGCTGGCCAGGCCGTTGCCGCCGAGGGTCTGCACGGCCTGGTCGATGGCCCGCACGCACGCCTCCGCCGCGGCGTACTTGGCCATGTTGGCCGCCTCGCCCGCCCCCGCGTCGTCGCCGGAATCGTAACGGAACGCGGCGTGCTGGGTCATCAGCCGGGCCTGTTCCAGCTCGATCTTCACCTGGGCCAGCGGGTGGGCCAGCCCCTGGTGGGCGCCGATGGGGGTGTCTCGCCACACGGTGCGCTCCTTGGCGTAGGCGACGGCCTTGTCGAGGGCGTGCCGGGCGCTGCCGACGGCCAGGGAGGCGGCCATGATGCGTTCGGGGTTGAGCCCGGCGAACAGTTGCAGGAGCCCGGCGTCGGGGTCGCCGACCAGGGCGTCGGCGGGCAGCCGGACGTCGTCGAGGAACAGCTGGTACTGGTGGTCGGGGCTGACCAGGTCCATCTCGATGCGGTGCTTCTCGAACCCGGGGGTGTCGGTGGGCACGACGAACAGGGCGGCGGAGAGCCTGCCGGTGTCCTCGTCCTGGACGCGGCCCACGACGAGGACCGCGTCGGCGACGTCCACCCCGGAGATGAAGGTCTTGCGCCCGTTGAGGACCCACTCGTCGCCGTCGCGGCGGCCGGTGGTGGTGATGCGGTGGGAGTTGGACCCGGCGTCGGGTTCGGTGATGGCGAAGGCCATGATGGTCGCGCCGGTGGCGATCCCGGGCAGCCAGCGTTCGCGCTGCGCGGGGGTGCCGAAGCGGGACAGGACGGTGCCGCAGATGGCCGGGGAGACGACCATCATGAGGGTCGGGCACCCGGCGGCGCTGAACTCCTCCAGGACGGCGGCCAGGTCGCCGATGCCGCCGCCCCCGCCGCCGTACTCCTCGGGGAGGTTGACGCCGAGGTAGCCGAGCTCGCCCGCCGCCTTCCACAGTTCGGTGAGGTAGGCGTCCTCCTTGGCCTTGGCCCGGTAGTAGGCGGATCCGTAGTCGGCGGCGAACGCGGAGACCACGGCGCGCAGCTCGACGCGTTCGGGGGGTTCGTTGAAGGTCATGGCCCCGGTCATCAGTTGTCCTGCCCTTCGTAGTCGAGTACGGCGAGGGGTGTTCCGGCGCCGACCCGCCGCCCGGCGGCGACCGGGATCTCCCGGACGGTGCCGGCGGCGGGCGCGGTGATGCGGTGCTCCATCTTCATGGCCTCCATCCGCAGCAGGGTCTGCCCGGCGCGGACCTTCTCCCCCACGGCGACGTCGACGGAGGTGACGGTGCCCGGCATGGGCGCGGGCAACGCCCCGGGGTCGACGGCGGCCTCGGGGGCGGGGAGGGGGTCGACGGGGGTGAGGGCGACGGACCCGTACGGGGTGTCGACATGGACCCGGTCGCCCGCGCGGTGGACGGTGAAGGCGCGGACCAGCCCGTCCACCTCCAGCACGACCCGGTCGGTACCGTCCGGCCGCCCGGGAACGGCCGCGCCGCGAGGCACCCCGCCCGCCTCCGGACCGGGAACCGGCGCGCCGCCAACCGGCCCGCCGGTCTCCGGGGCGGCCCGTCCCACCGCGATCGGCCGGGCACTCACACCGGGCCCCTCGTAGACGAGCGCTCCACCGACCGGCCCGCCCGTTTCCGGTAGGGCCCGGCCCACGGCGATCGAGCGGACGCGCACGCCGGGCCGTTCGGGCACCGGGGTGCCCCGGACGGTGCGGTGGGCCGCGGTGATCTCGCGCCCGTCGTCGGTGGTGTAGCGGCGCACGTGCGCCTGCGAGGGCAGGTTGCGCCAGTGCGCGGGGATCCCGGCGGGCAGGGGCCCACGGCCGCGGGCGGCCGCCGCGGAGGCCAGGGCGGCGGCGAGCGCGGCCAGCTCCTCGGTGTCGGGGGCGGCCAGCGGGGTGGCGAGCGCGGTGAGGCGGTCCCCGGTGAGGAAGCCCGTGTGCAGTTCCCAGGGGCGTTCGGCGGCCCCGGCGAACACCGGGTGGCGCAGGGCGCGCACGAGCAGGTCGCGGTTGGTGCCCACGCCGTGGACGCGGGCCCCGGCCAGGGCGGCGGCCAGGCGGCGCAGGGCGTCGCGGCGGTCGCGGCCGTGGGCGACGACCTTGGCGAGCATGGGGTCGAAGTCGGTGCCGACCGTGTCCCCGGCCACCACCCCGGAGTCCAGGCGCACCCCGAACCCGGCGGGCCGGTCGAAGCACACGGTGGCGGCGGGGACGTCGAACGCGGTGAGCACGCCGGTGCGCGGCCGCCACCCCTGCCGCGGGTCCTCGGCGTAGAGGCGGACCTCCACGGCGTGGCCGGCGGGCGGGGGCGGCCCGCCGCCGGGCAGCGGTTCGCCCTCGGCGACGCGGATCTGCCATTCGACCAGGTCCAGGCCGGTGACGCATTCGGTGACGGGGTGTTCGACCTGGAGGCGGGTGTTCATCTCCAGGAACACGGGGGTGCCGAACGCACCGCCGTCCCCGTCCCCCGCGGCGGGCGGGTGGACCGGAACCAGGAACTCGGCGGTCCCGGCCCCCACGTAGCCGATGGCGCGCGCCATCCGGCGGGCCGCCTCGTGCAGTTCGCCGCGCACGCCCTCGGGCAGCCCGGGGGCGGGCGCCTCCTCGATCACCTTCTGGTGGCGGCGCTGCACCGAGCAGTCGCGTTCGCCGACCGCCCACACGGTGCCGTGGGCGTCGGCGAGGATCTGCACCTCGATGTGGCGGCCGCGTTCGACGTACGGCTCGCAGAACACGGCCGGGTCGCCGAACGCGGAGGCGGCCTCGGCGCGGGCGGCCGCCGCCTCGGCGGGCAGGTCGGCCAGGTCGCGGACCACGCGCATGCCGCGGCCGCCGCCCCCGGCGGACGCCTTGACCAGGACGGGCAGGTCCTCGGCGCGCACGTCGTCGGGGTCCAGTGCGGCGGAGACGGGGACCCCGGCGGCGCGGGCGGTCTCCTTGGCGCGGGTCTTGGAGCCCATGCCCTCGATGGCGTCGGCGCCGGGCCCGACCCAGGTGAGCCCGGCGGCGGTGACGGCGCGGGCCAGGGCGGCGTTCTCGGACAGGAACCCGTAGCCGGGGTGGACGGCGTCGGCCCCGGCGGCGCGGGCGGCGGCCACGATCGCGCCGGGGTCGAGGTAGGCGTCCACGGGCCCGCCCCCGGCGGGGACCGGGAGGGGCACGGCGGTGTCGGCCTCGGCGACGTGGGCGGCCGTCTCCTCGCCGGGGGCGTGCACGGCGACGGTGCCGATGCCCAGGGTGCGGCAGGTGCGCATGACGCGGCGGGCGATCTCGCCGCGGTTGGCGACCAGCAGGGTCGCGACGGGGCGGGGGTGTTCGGGTGGGGTGGTGGTCACGGGTGTCCTCACATTCGGAAGACGCCGAAGCGGTCGGTGCCGCGCACCGGGGCGTTGTGGGCGAAGGACAGGCACAGTCCCAGGACGGTGCGGGTGTCGCGGGGGTCGATGACGCCGTCGTCGTAGACCCGCCCGGACAGGAACAGGGGCAGGGACTCGGCCTCGATCTGCCCCTCGACCATCTGCCGGACCAGGGCGTCCTGCTCCTCGTCGTAGGGCTGTCCCTTGCGGGCGGCGGACTGGCGGGCGACGATCGACAGCACCTCGGCGAGTTGACGGGGGCCCATGACGGCGGAGCGGGCGCTGGGCCAGGCGAACAGGAACCTGGGGTCGTAGGCGCGGCCGCACATGCCGTAGTGCCCGGCGCCGTAGGAGGCGCCGACCAGCACCGAGAAGTGGGGGACGGTGCTGTTGGAGACGGCGTTGATCATCATCGAGCCGTGTTTGATGATGCCGCCCTGCTCGTACTCGCGGCCGACCATGTAACCGGTGGTGTTGTGCAGGAACACCAGCGGGGTGTGGGCGCGGTTGGCGAGCTGGATGAACTGGGTGGCCTTGTGGGCCTCCGCGCTGAACAGCACCCCGTTGGCGTTGGCGAGGATGCCGACGGGGTATCCGTGCAGGTCGGCCCAGCCGGTGACGAGCCCGCCGCCGTAGGCGGGCTTGAACTCGTCGAACTCCGAGCCGTCGACGACGCGGGCGATGATCTCGCGGGGGTCGACGGGGACCTTGAGGTCGGGCGGCATGACGCCGACCAGGTCCTCGGCGGGGTAGAGGGGTTCGCGAGCGCCAGCGGCGGGCGCGGGCCCGGCCTTGCGGTGGCCCAGCCTGGCGACGATGCGGCGGCCGATGCGCAGGGCGTCGTGCTCGTCCTCGGCGAGGTGGTCGGCCAGGCCGGACACCTCGGCGTGCATGCGGGCGCCGCCCAGCGACTCGTCGTCGCTCTCCTCGCCGGTGGCGGCCTTGACCAGGGGCGGGCCGCCGAGGAACACCTTGGCGCGGTCGCGGACCATGACGACGTGGTCGCTCATGCCGGGGATGTAGGCGCCGCCGGCGGTGGAGTTGCCGAACACCAGGGCGACGGTGGGAACGCCGTCGGCGGAGAGCCGGGTGAGGTCGCGGAAGGTGCGACCGCCGGGGATGAAGATCTCCTTCTGGGAGGGCAGGTCGGCGCCGCCTGACTCCACGAGGCTGATCATCGGCATCCGGTTCTGGGCGGCGATCTCCCCGGCCCGGTGGGATTTTTTGAGGGTCCAGGGGTTGCTGGCGCCGCCGCGGACGGTGGGGTCGTTGGCGACGATGACGCACTCGACGCCCGAGACCACGCCGACGCCGGTGATGAGGCTCGCGCCGACGGTGTACTCGCTGCCCCAGCCCGCCAGGGGCGACAGTTCGAGGAAGGGCGCCCCCTCGTCGAGGAGGAGTTCGACGCGTTCGCGGGCGGTGAGCTTGCCGCGGGAGCGGTGGCGCTCGACGTACTTGTCGCCGCCTCCGGCCAGCGCCTTGGCGTGTTCGGCGTCGATCTCGGCGAGCTTGCCGAGCATGGCCTCGCGGGCCTCGGCGAACTCGGCCGAGCCGGTGTCGAGCCGACTGCTGAGCACTGTCACGGGCGCACCTCTCCGAACACATCCGAGTAGTCAAGCTTGACCACTCCATTGCCGCGCGCATTCCAGTAATCAAATTTGACTACTATTCCTCCGCCCGCACTCAAGTAGTCAAACTTGATGAGTGGCGCTTTCTCTACGCGGGCGGTCACGGCCGGACCTCCCGGCGGGACGGGTCGGGTGCGGGCAGCAGGGACACCGGCAGCGGCAGGCGGCGGGCGCGCAGCCACTCGCCCAGGCCCTTGGCCTGCGGGTCCAGGCCCTCGCGGCGGGCGGTGCCGGGGGCGAGCATGCCCTCGATCCAGAAGTTGGCGGCGCGCAGGTGCGGCAGCAGGTGGCGGGTGACCTTGAGGTCGGCGGTCTCGGGGAGCAGCTCGCGCAGCAGGTCGACGGTGAGCACGTGGGCGAGCCAGCGCCAGCCCTCCTCGTCGCGGGCCCACACACCGAGGTTGGCGTCGGCGCCCTTGTCGCCGCTGCGGGCGCCCAGGACCAGGCCCAGCGGGGCCTCGCGCACCGGCCCCTCGGGCAGCGGCGGCGGCAGCGGGGGCTCGGGCACCTCCTCCAGCGGCCGGGTGGCCCGGGGCGGGGCGATGACCAGGCGGTCGCCGTCGGGCAGGATCGCGCTGTGCTCGACCTCCGCGGCGGGCACGAACGCGTGGCTCGCGATCACCCCGTCCGGGCGGGCGTCGCGCGGCGGGGCGGTGAGGTGGAACCCGGCGTAGCCCGACAGCGCCAGCTCCACGGCGGCGGCCCCGAAGGTCCGGCCGACGACCGCGGGGTCGTGGTCGCGGGCGGTGACGCGCAGCCGGGCGGTGGCCGCGTCCTGGGTGTCGCCGTGGGGGTCGGCGGCGGGGATGAACTCGAACCGCAGCTCCTCGGGGCGGCGCCGGGCCAGGGCGGCGCGCAGCTGGCGCTCGACCAGGGCGGCCTTGGCCTCGGCGTCCAGGCCGGTGATGAGCAGGTCGACCTCGTTGCGGAAACCGGTGAGGCCGGTGAGGCCGACCTTGAGGTCGGGCGGCGGGGCCTCCCCCCGGACGCCGGACAGGCGCACCCGGTCGGGTCCCTGCTGTTCGAGGCGGACGGTGTCCAGGCGGGTGGTGACGTCGGGGCCGGGGTAGCGGGCCCCGGCGATCTCGTACACCAGCTGGGCGGTGACGGTGCCGGTGGTGACGGCGCCGCCGGTGCCGGGGTGCTTGGTGATGACCGCGGAGCCGTCGGCGTGGATCTCGGCGACGGGGAAGCCGGGCCGGTCCAGGTCGTGCCCCTCGCGCAGCAGCTCGTCGGCGAAGGCGTAGTTGCCGCCGGTGGCCTGGGCGCCGCATTCGATGACGTGCCCGGCGACGGTGGCCCCGGCCAGGGCGTCGAGGTCCTCGTGCGTCCAGCCGAAGTGGGAGATGGCGGGGCCGACGGCGAGGGAGGCGTCGGTGACCCGGCCGGTGACGACGATGTCGGCCCCGGCGTCCAGGCAGGCGGCGATGCCGAAGGCGCCCAGGTAGGCGTTGGCGGTGAGGGGTCCGTCCAGGCCCAGCTCCTCGGCGCGGTGCAGCAGGTCGTCGCCGGTCACGTAGGCGATGCGGGGGTCGAAGCCGAGGGACTCGGCGAGTTCGGTGAGCCGGTCCGCCAGGCCCTGGGGGTTGAGGCCGCCCGCGTTGGTGACGACCTTGACGCGGCGTTCCAGGATGAGCCCGAGGCTGTCGCGCATCTGCCGCAGGAAGGTCTTGGCGTAGCCGCGCGAGGGGTCGGCGAGCTGGTCCCGACCGAGGATGGCCATGGTGAGTTCGGCCAGGTAGTCACCGGTGAGGACGTCGACCGGTCCTTCGGTGAGCATCTCGTGGACGGCACTGAGGCGGTCTCCGTAGAAACCGGAGGCGTTGCCGACCCACAGCGAGGGCGTAGCGGTCATGGTGATGAGAGTGACACCGGACACACAAAAAAACAAGCACTCGTGATTGTTTTTCTGTGGATCGCCCCCTTCATCACGATATGGCCGGAACCGGCCACGGAGCGTGGGTTACCACCCTCGGGAAAGCGGGGAACGAGCGGATATTTTGTCCGGGTGAGTACCTCCGAGAACACCACCCCCAGCGACGACACCGCCCCCGACGGCCCCACCGCCGACGACGCCCCCGCGGCGGACACCCCCGAGACGAAGGCCCCGGCAACGGCGACCGCGGCGGCCCCGGACACCGCGGCGGCCCGGCCCGCCGACGCCTTCCTGGACGCCGGCCGCGCCGCGAGCACGCCGGGCGTCCTGTCGGCCGAGACCTTCGCCCTGGCCTCCCTGCTGCTGCTCGCCCCGGCGGCGACCGGACAGCGCCTGTTCGAACTCTTCGGCCGGTTCGCCTTCACCGACGTCACCCTGGAGACCGAGGGTCACCTCGCCTCCGTCAACGCCGACCTGCTGGCCTACGGCGGGCTCGGCGTGCTGACAGTGCTGACGGCCTCGCTGTCGCTGGTCCTGAGCCGGGAGGCCACCCGCCCCTGGGCCCGCTGGGTGTCCTCGGCGACGGTGCTGGCCGGGGGCCTGTTCGTGGTCCTGGCCATCGTCACCTACGTCATCGCGGCGGGGCGGATCTGACACGTTCTCCGGGGCCGCGTCGCACGCCGACGGCCCCCGCCCCGGAGAACGGCACCCCGGCGCCGTCCACCCCGCGGCCCCCTTCCTTATTCACTCGCCACCCCGGGGCATCGCGCTGCTAAAATCCGGCATCTCTTAACAAAAAAGGCATAAGCCACATATCGGCAACACCTCCCCGCCCCGGAGAACACGCGTGACATCCCCCTCCCTGCCCGAGACCCCCGCGCCACAGGCACCGCGGGCGCCGGACCGGCGCCCGCTGATCATCGGCGCGGTCGCCCTGGCCGTCGTCCTCATGGGCACCGCCGCGGGTGCCGCGTACTGGCTGCGCACCCCGTCGGTCGGCGACCCGCTGGCGGTCTCCCCCGAACCCCTGGCCCTGGGCCTGTTCTCCGCCGAGGGCAGCACCGGGCCCAAGCAGGAGGCGATCGCCCTCGCCCTGGAGGAGGTCAACGCGGTCGGCGGCGTGCTCGGCCACGAGGTGGCCGTGCCCGTGGCCGCAGAGGAGACCGATCCCCTGGCGGCGGCGGGCGTGCACGCCGTGCTGGGCTCCCACGCCCTCGGCTCCGCCGACCTGATCCCCGAGATCACCGGGGCCGGGATCCTCTACTGCGGCAACGCCGAGATCCGCACCCTCGCCCCGCTCTTCGGGGACGGCCTGTACTTCTCCGTCCTCCCCGGCCAGGACCTGCTGGCCCGCGCCCTGCTACAGGTCGCCGCCGAGGACGGCCGGGAGCGGATCGCCGTGGGGTCGGCCCCCGGCGAGGAGGCCGTGCTGGACGCCCTGCTGGCCGAGGGCGGGCGACTGGGCGTGGAGATCGTCGAGGTGGACACCCTGGAGCCGGTCTTCGCCTCCCTCGGTTCCCCGGACGCCTTCGAGGACACCGCCGCCGATCTCATCGCCCGGGACGTGGACGCCTTCATCGGGGTGGACCCGGGCGGTTCCTCCCTCCTGGGCGACGCCCTGGTGGGCCAGGGGTTCCCCGCCGAGGGGATCTACCTGCCCGAACGCACTCTCGATGACCCCTCGGCCGCGCTGGAGGACAGGGGGCCCGCGGGTGCCACCCTGGTCCGGCACCACCGGCCGGACGGGGGCTTCCCCGAGATCAACCCGGACACCGCGGACCACGACCTGTCCCACTCACCGCAGCTCGGCGGGGTGACGGCCGCGCTCTACGACTGCGTGAACCTCATCGCCCTGGCCGCCGAGTCCGCGGGCTCGGTCGAGCCCGCCGAGATCGCCGCCCACCTGCCCGCGGTGAGCGCCGACGGCCGGGAGTGCACCGGGTACGCGGACTGCCTGGCCCGGGTCCGCGACGGGCAGGACATCGCCTACGTCGGCCCCCGCGGCCCGCTCACCTGGGACGACACCAACCGCCTGGTGGACGTGCCCTTCGAGGTCGTCCGCCTGCACGGCGAGGGCGGGCCCGTGGACACCGAGGTCCGCACCTTCTCCCTGGGCTCCTGACCCGAAACCCGTGGGGCGCGGCCGCCGAGGTCCGGCGGCCGCCCCACGGGCGTCAACGCCGTCAGGCGATGCGGTCGATGACGATCGGGCCCGGCTCGAAGACACCCTCTCGGGCCGAGACCTCCGATCACAACCCATTCACTAACATCAATGTTGCTAACATTGACGTTAGTAGTCTCAATGGGGGCTGGTGGGCATGGTGGACTTCGTCGGCCGTCGGCAGGAGCTGGCCACACTGGAGCGCGAGCTGCAGAAGGTGGCTCTGGGGGTCGGTGGGGAGCGCCCCGGTCGGTGCGTGATGCTGCGCGGACGGCGCCGGGTGGGCAAGTCGCGACTGGTCGAGCGATTCGCGGAACGCTCCGGAGCGCCTTTTCTGTTCTACGCGGCGACCGGCGCATCCCCCCGGGACGATCTGGCGCGATTGGCCCGGGACGCCCGGTCATCAACGCTGCCGCTGGCGGGGCTGGTGGCCGCCGCGCGGCCGGAGAGCTGGGATGCCGCGTTCGACGTGCTGGCCGCGGCGCTGCCCACCGACCGAGCGAGCGTGCTGGTCATCGACGAAGCGCCGTACCTGATGGATGCCGATGGCGCCTTCGAGGGGATGCTGCAACGGGCCTGGGATCGGGTGCTGGAGACCAAACCCGTGCTACTGATCCTCATCGGCTCCGATCTGTCGATGATGGAGGCGCTGAACAGCTACGGACGCCCCTTCCACCAGCGTGGCCGGGAAATGCTGCTGGGCCCGCTCAACCCCGCCGAGGTGGGAGAGATGCTCGGGCTGGATCCGGCGGAGGCCTTCGACGCCGCGCTGGTCACCGGCGGACTGCCACTGATCTGCGCGGAGTGGCCGCGGGGCGCGGGGCTTTGGGACTTCCTGGGCGAAGCACTGAGCGACCCGGTCTCAGCCCTGCTGGTGTCGGCCGAACGCTCACTGGCCGCCGAGTTCCCCCCGCAGGCCCAGGCGCGTACGGTGCTGGCGGCCATCGGGAGCGGCGAGCGGACCTTCACCAACATCGCCCGTGCGGCCGGCGGTATCGGGGCCACGCCCCTGCAACGAGCGCTGGAGCTGCTCACGGACAAACGGATCGTCGCCGCGGAACTGCCCGTGTCGCCGCGTCCGTCGAAGGACCGCCGCTACCGGGTGGCGGACCCCTACCTGAGGTTCTGGCTGCACCTGCTCGGCCCGTCCATGGAGGAGATCGAGCGGGGACGGGGCGATCTGACCCTCGCCCGGATTCGGGAGAGCTGGACCAGCTGGCGCGGCCGAGCCGTCGAGCCCCTCGTCCGCGAGGCCCTGGCCCGGATACTGCCCGATGACGGGCTGCCCGCGGCCCCCGCGGTGGGCGGTTACTGGACCCGCACCAACGACGTCGAGATCGACATCGTCGGGGCGGACCGCGCCCCCATCGCCAAAACGCTGCTCTTCGTCGGCTCCATCAAGTGGTTGGAGCAGTCCCCCTTCGACCGGCATGACCTGGCGGCCCTCCACCGGCACCGGGCGGCCCTCACCGGTGAACCCGTCCCGATCATGGCGGTCTCGCGCAGCGGAGTCGACTGCACAGGCCTCGATGCCGCGTACGGTCCCGGCGATCTGCTGGCCGCCTGGCCGCTGTGAGCAGCGGACAACGGCCACGGCGCACAACGCCCGTGGGGCGGGCGCCGGGGGTCCGGCGGCCGCCCCACGGGCGTTCAAGCGGTCAGGCGATGCGGTCGATGACGATCGGGCCCGGCTCGAAGACGCCGTCCGGGTCGATGTCGAAGGCGCCCTCCAGGGCC
The DNA here is from genome assembly GCF_045446735.1 of Nocardiopsis protaetiae. Lineage (NCBI taxonomy): Bacteria > Bacillati > Actinomycetota > Actinomycetes > Streptosporangiales > Nocardiopsidaceae > Nocardiopsis > Nocardiopsis protaetiae. The sequence continues at coordinate 13,132 of NZ_JBJJBV010000067.1, read as the reverse complement.
GCGGCGCCGCGCTCGAAGCGCTCGGGGTCGTCGGCGTGCAGGGTGAACAGCGGTTCGCCCGCGGAGACCGTCTCGCCCGGCTTGGCGTGCAGGGTCACGCCCGCGCCGAAGGAGACCGCGTCCTCCTTGCGGGCGCGGCCCGCGCCCAGGCGCCAGGCGGCCAGGCCGACCTGGTAGGCGTCCAGGCGGGTGAGCACGCCCGAGGCCGGGGCGAGCACCGTGCGGCGCTCGGCCGCCACCGGCAGCGGGGCGTCCGGGTCGCCGCCCTGGGCGCGGATCAGCCGCTTCCAGGAATCGAGGGCGCTGCCGTCCTTGAGGGCCTCGGCCGGGTCCTTGACGCCGTTCTCGCCCGGGGTGAGGCCCGCGGCGGCGAGCATCTCCCGGGCCAGGGCCACGGTCAGCTCCACGACGTCGGCCGGGCCGCCGCCGGAGAGCACCTCCACGGACTCGGCGACCTCCAGGGCGTTGCCGACCTGGCGGCCCAGGGGCACGGACATGTCGGTGATGAGCGCGACCGTGCGCACCCCGTGGTCGGTGCCGATGTCCACCATGGTGCGGGCCAGCTCGCGGGCGGAGTCGACGTCCTTCATGAACGCGCCCGAGCCCGCCTTGACGTCCAGCACCAGGGCGCCGGTGCCCTCGGCGAGCTTCTTGCTCATGATGGACGCGGAGATGAGCGGGATCGACTCCACGGTCCCGGTGACGTCGCGCAGCGCGTACAGCTTGCGGTCGGCCGGGGCCAGCCCCTCTCCGGCCGCGCAGATCACGCCGCCGGTCTCGGCGAGCACGGACCGCATCTCGTCGGTGCTCAGGGAGGCCCGCCAGCCGGGGATGGACTCCAGTTTGTCCAGGGTGCCGCCGGTGTGGCCCAGGCCCCGGCCGGACAGCTGGGGCACCGCCGCGCCGCAGGCGGCGACGGTGGGGGTGAGGGGCAGGGTGATCTTGTCGCCGACCCCGCCGGTGGAGTGCTTGTCGGTGGTGGGCCGGTCCAGGTCGGAGAAGTCCAGCCGGACGCCGGAGGCCAGCATCGCCTCGGTCCAGCGGGACACCTCGGCGCGGTTCATACCGCGCAGGAAGATCGCCATGGCCAGCGCCGACATCTGCTCCTCGGCGACCGCGCCGCGGGTGTAGGCGTCGATCACCCAGTCGATCTGCTCCGGAGTGAGCTCTCCCCCGTCGCGTTTGGCGCGGATGATCTCGATGACGTCCATGTCATTCCTTCCGGGAGAAAAACGGGTCTCCCCGGCCGCCGCCGTGCGGGCGGCGACCGGGGAGAGGGATGTGACTGCTGTTCTCTTGGGTCAGGCGAGGTCGTGCGGGCCGAACGCCTGCGGCAGGACCCGGTCCATGGTGAGGATCCCCTCGGGGGTGTCCACCAGCAGGTCCGGGCCGCCGTGTTCGTACAGCAGCTGGCGGCAGCGCCCGCAGGGCATGAGGGTCTCCCCCCGCCCGTCCACGCAGGCGAACGCGACCAGGCGACCGCCGCCGGTGGCGTGCAACGCGCTGACCAGCCCGCACTCGGCGCACAGGGCGAGCCCGTAGGAGGCGTTCTCCACGTTGCAGCCGCTGACGGTGCGGCCGTCGTCGACCAGCGCCGCCGCGCCCACCGGGTACTCCGAGTACGGCGCGTAGGCGTGGGTCATGGCCTCCCGGGCCTCCGCGCGCAGCGCCTCCCAGTCGACGTCCGCGGGATCGACGGCGCTCATGACCGGCTCGCCCGCCACTGCTTGCCGATCCCGGCGGGCGGCCGCAGCCGCTGCGAGGCCAGCGACAGCACCAGCAGCGTCGCGATGTGCGGGCTGTAGGTGGCCAGCTCGCGGGGCAGCGAGTCGGTGGTGAAGTACCAGATCAGCAGCAGCACGGCCGCGATCACCCCGGCGATGGCCAGCCCCTTGCGGTCCTGGCGGACCTGCCACAGGGCGGCCAGCAGCAGGATCACCGCGAGCAGGAGCAGCAGGGCGTGGATGGCCGCGCCGCCGCCGCGGATCTGGAGCGCGTCGGTGTACCCGAACAGCCCGGCGCCCATGGCCAGGCCGCCCGGCCGCCAGTTGCCGAAGATCATGGCGGCCAGACCGATGTAGCCGCGGCCGCCGGTCTGCCCCTCCTGGTAGATCTGCGAGGCGACGATGGCGAGGAACACCCCGCCCATGCCGGCCAGGCCGCCGGAGATGATGACCGCGATGTACTTGAACGTGTACACGGGCACACCCAGGGACTCGGCGGCGTCGGGGTTCTCACCGACCGAGCGCAGCCGCAGCCCGAACGCGGTCTTCCACAGCACCAGGTAGGTCACCGGGATCATGAGGATCGCGATGATCGTCAGCGCCGACATCCGCGTGGTGAGCCCGATGGCCAGCGACGCCAGGTCGCCGACCACGGGGATCCCTCCGGCCGCCACGGGCCCCAGCGCGTCGGCCACCCCGGGCAGGCTCAGCTGCGGGAACGGCGGCGTGGTGGGCGACTGCGAGGCGCCCGCCCCGGGCACGTCGGAGTACACCAGGATCGACAGGTAGCGCATCGCGCCGAGCATGAGGATGTTGATCGCCACACCGGACACGATGTGGTCGACGGCGAAGGTGACCGTGGCGACGGCGTGCAGCAGGCCGCCCGCCATGCCGGCCAGCACACCGGCGGCCAGGCCGATCCACGGGCTGTCGGTCGCCCACGCGAAGTACGCGCCGAACCAGGTCCCGAGGATCATCATGCCTTCGAGGCCGATGTTGATGATGCCCGCCCGCTCGGCCCACAGGCCGCCCAGGGCCGCCAGGGCGATGGGCACCGCGAAGGTGATGGTGGTGCGGACGGTGCCCGCGTCGGTGAGCATGTCCTGGCCGGTGATGACCCGCAGGCCCGCCAGGGCCACGATCACCGCGCCGAACAGGCTGAGCAGGCGCCACACCGACCGGCCGCCGGAGCGGACCGGGGGTTTGGCCACCGGCTCCATGACGTTGAGTTCCTGGCTCACTTCGCCTCCCCGCCGCGGTCGTTCCCGGGGGTGTCGTCCCCGGTGGCGTCACCGCTGTCGGACGCCGTGCCAGCCGGCACGGTCTCCTCGACGGGCTCGGCGACGGTGGTGCCGAGCTCCTTGCCGATCTGCTGCTGCTGGTAGCGACGGCCCCAGCGGTGGACGACCTCGTAGACCACGACGACCGTGAGGACGATGGTGGCCTGGGCGATGATGGCGATCTCCTGGGGGATGCCGTCGAAGGGCAGGATGCCCGCCGCCTGGTTGAGGAAGGCCCAGAAGATCGCGGCGAAGGCGATGCCCACCGGGTGGTTGCGGCCCAGCAGCGCGATGGCGATGCCGATGAAGCCGATGCCGGTCGGGAAGTCCAGCGCGTAGTAGTGGGAGCTGCCGAGCAGCTGCGGCATGCCCACCAGGCCCGCGACCATGCCCGAGAAGAGCATGGACAGGAAGACCATCTTCTTGACGTTGACACCGCTGGCCTCGGCCGCGCTCTGCGACTGGCCGGTGGCCCGCAGCTCGAACCCGAACCGGGTGCGGTTGAGCATGACCGCGTAGCCGATGCCGACAGCAACGGCCAGCAGCACCAGGCCGAAGATCTGCCGCTCCGAGCCGAGGAACGCCGCCGGGATGCCGGGCACCCAGGAGCTCTCGGGCAGCGGCGGGGTGCCGATGTTGTTGGTGCTGATCTCCACCGCCAGGCGGTTGGTGTTCAGCAGGTAGGCGGTGATGCCGGTGGCGATCGCGTTGAGCATGATCGTCGAGATGACCTCGGACACGCCGCGCGCGACCTTGAGGTAGCCGGCGATGCCGGCCCAGGCGCCGCCCACCGCGACGGCGACCAGGATGATGACGATCTGGCTCAGCACCGGCGGCAGCACCAGGTAGCCGCCGACGGCGGCGGACATCAGGGCGGCGAGCCGGTACTGGCCGTCCACACCGATGTTGAACAGCTTCATCTTGAAGCCGATCGCCACGGCGACGGCGGCCAGGTAGTAGGTGGTGCCGTCGTTGATGATCTGCACCAGGCTGTTGGGCCGGGTGCCGTACTCGATCATCCGGGCGAAGGTCGGCCCCGGGGCGATCCCGCTGAAGAACAGCACCAGCGCGGTGACGGCGATCGCGATGATCCCGGCGGCGAACACCGCGGCGAAGGACAGCGCGAGCATCGCCGACAGGCGGCGGTACAGCAGGAACGCGACGCCCGAGCCGACCAGCGCGCCGACCGCGGCGGCCACCGGCTCGATCAGGGACAGGTCCAGGAACCAGGCCAGCAGCAGGCCGGAGACCACCGACAGCACCAGGGCGGTCGGGACCACCAGGGTGCGGTGCAGGGTGGTGCCCTCCTCCTTGGTGCCGGCGGCGCCGGCCCGCTTGGCGTCGGGGATGCGGCGGTCGGCCCAGACCACGGCGGCGAACGCCGCGACGACACCGATGATCAGTGCCGCCCACCACAGCAGCACCGTGTCGAGGGCGACCGTGACGATGGTGCCCAGCAGGGCGATGAGGAGTGCCGAGGGCAGGGCCCGCGATACTCCGGGGCGGGTGCTCGTCTCAGTCACGACCCGCCTCCGTTCCGGTCGGCGGTGTCGTCACCGCTGCCACCTTCTGTGCTCGTGCCGCCGTCACCGTCGAGGGCGGCGCCGGTCATGGCGGAGCCGAGCTGCTCGGGGGTGACGGTGGCCGGATCGGCCTGGGCGACCAGGCGGCCGCGCAGGATGACGTGCAGGGTGTCGGACATGCCGATGAGCTCGTCGAGGTCGGCGGAGATCAGCAGGACCGCGAGCCCGGCGGCGCGCGCCTCGCGCAGCTGCTCCCAGATCGCGGACTGGGCGCCGACGTCCACACCCCGGGTGGGGTGGGCGGCGACGAGGAAGCGGGGGTTCCCGCTCATCTCGCGGCCGATGATGAACTTCTGCTGGTTGCCGCCGGACAGGGCGTCGGCGATGACGTCGATGTTGGGTGTGCGCACGTCGTACTCGGCGACGATGCGCTCGGCGTCGGCGCGCGCCCCGGGCCGGTCGATCCAGGGGCCGCGCACGCTCGGCGGCTTGGTCTGGTGGCCCAGGATGCGGTTCTCCCACAGGGAGGACTCCAGCAGCACGCCGTGGCGGTGCCGGTCCTCGGGGATGTAGCCCACCCCGGACTCGCGGATCTTCAGGGTGTGCCAGCCGGTGATGTCGTCCTCGCCCAGCAGGATGCGCCCGGAGGAGACCTGGCGCATGCCCATGATGGCCTCGATGAGCTCGGACTGGCCGTTGCCCTCGACGCCGGCGATGCCGACGATCTCGCCCTCGTGGATGTCCAGGGTGACGTCCTCGACGACGGCGCGGCCGTCGGCGGAGAGGACGGTGACCCCGCCCAGGGACAGCACGACGTTGTCGGTGACCGTGGACTCGCGCAGCTCGGGGACGGGCAGCTCGCCGCCGACCATGAGCGTGGCCAGCTCCCGCGCGGTGGTGGTGCGCGGGTCGGCGGTGGCCACGGTGGTGCCGCGCCGGATCACGGTGATCTCGTCGGCGACGGACAGCACCTCGTCGAGCTTGTGCGAGATGAAGATGACCGTGAGGCCCTCGCTCTTGAGCTCGCGCAGGTTGTCGAAGAGCTCGTCGACCTCCTGCGGGACCAGGACGGCGGTGGGCTCGTCCAGGATGATGGTGCGCGCGCCGCGGTAGAGGACCTTGAGGATCTCCACCCGCTGGCGGTCGCCGACGCCCAGGTCCTCCATCAGGCGGTCCGGGTCCACCCCGAGCCCGTACTGCCCGGACAGGCGGATGATCTCGGCGCGGGCCCTGGAGCCGATGCCGTGCAGGCGCTCGGCGCCCAGCACCACGTTCTCCAGGACGGTGAGGTTGTCGGCGAGCATGAAGTGCTGGTGCACCATGCCGATGCCGTTCCTGATCGCGTCGGACGGCGAGTTGAACTTCACCTGGACGCCGTTGACGGCGATGGTGCCCTCGTCGGGACGGTGCATCCCGTACAGGGTCTTCATCAGCGTGGACTTGCCCGCACCGTTCTCGCCGACGATGGCGTGCACGGTGCCGGGGGCCACGGAGATGTCGATGTCGTGGTTGGCCACGACGCCGGGAAAACGCTTGGTGATCCCGCGCAGCTCAACGGCGGGGGGCGCCTGGCCCCCTTCGCCCGATGGCGTGCTGCTCATCTGTCTCCTTGAGAAATGCGGAGCGGCGCGGGGCCGGATCGCCTCCGCCGGACGCCCTCGTCCGCGTAACGACGGCCGGGACGGCGGCCGGAGCGGGGGTCCCCCGTCCGGCGGCCGTCCCAGGCCGTGAGTCACCACGGGTCCTACCCGTGGCCAGGGTGCGCGATCGCGCGTTTACGGCTCGGTCGGGACCTCGATCTCGCCGTCGATGATCTGCTGCTTGATCTCGTCGAGCTCGCCCTGGATCGGGCTGATGAGCTCCTCGTTGGAGGTGGTGTAGTCGACACCGCCGCCGGCGAGGTCGAAGCGCTGGATGCCCTCCTGGGCGGCGCCGTCGGCGACCGAGTTGATGAATTCGAACACGGCCACGTCGACCTGCTTGATGGCGGAGGTCAGCACGTACGGCTTCTGCGCGTCCTCGGCGTTCTCGTACTGGTCGCTGTCGACACCGATGAACAGGAAGTCGTTGGTGACGGCGGCCTCCAGGACGCCGTTGCCCGAGGCGCCGGCGGCGTGGTAGATCACGTCGGCACCGCGGTCGTACTGGGCCTGGGCCAGCTCGCGGCCGCGGGCCGGGTCGCTGAAGCCGCTGAAGTCCGGCGGCTGGCTGAGGTAGTCGACCTCGACCGTGATGTCCTCGTTCACGTGCGCGACGCCGGCCGCGTAGCCCGCCTCGAACTTGTGGATCAGCGGGGTCTCGACGCCGCCGATGAAGCCGACGTGGTCCTCCTCGGTGGTCAGCGCCGCGGCGGCACCGGCCAGGAAGGAGGCCTGCTCCTCGGCGAAGACCAGGCTGGTGACGTTGTCGATGCCCTCGACCTCGGAGTCGACGATCGCGAAGTTCACGTCCGGGTACTCCGGGGCGACCTCGACGACGGCCTCGTTGTAGGCGAACCCGACGGCGATGACGATGTCGTAGCCCTCCTCGGCCGCGGTGGACAGGCGCTCCACCTTGGCGGAGTCGGCCTCACCGTCGGTGGGCTCGAACTCGCGGGCGTCGATGCCCAGTTCCTCGATGGCCTGCTCCAGGCCGCGGTACGCCGAGTCGTTGAACGAGCGGTCGCCGCGACCGCCGACGTCGTAGGCGAGTCCGACGCGGAGGGCGGAGCCCTCCTCGCCGCCGTCGCCGGCCCCGTCGCCCGAGCCCTCCTGAGCCGCGTTGTCACACGCGGTGAGGGCAAGCACACCGGCCGCCGCGATGGCGGCGAACCTGAGCGTGTTGCTGCGCTTCACTTGTTAACTCCCCTTCGCCCTCTCAGCGGCCCGCTTTCAACCGGGGGCCGGGCTGAGTTCTGCGGTCGGACGATATCCGGTGGCGGAAAGTACACCCAACCGGCGCACAGACTTGTTATGAAGGCGAGAGCTGAATGACACGGTGCCTTACTCGGAAGTTACCAAGCGCACACCGGGCCGGGGGCAACCCCCTTTGCCCCGAGGCATTTTCGGGCCCTCGCCACGGCCCCGACAAGCCAGTACTACGCAAGGCCCCCTACCCGGCACAGCGGGTCACAACACCACGTGAAGCGGTGCCGGTCTAGACCGGTCTGGACTCCGGCGGGGTCGCCCGCCGGAGCCCGGACCGCGCCCCGGGGCCCGGCGTTGGGAGCGGCGGACCGGACCGGGGCGCGACCTCACCCGTCAGGTGGTGAGGAGGTCAGGTGGTGAGGAAGTCGAGCACGGCCTGCTTGAAGAGCCGCGAGGAGACCGCGTTGACGTGGTCGCGCCCGGGCACCTCCACGTGGGTCCCGTCGATCGCCGCCGCCAGCTCGGCGGCGCCCGTCGCGATCTCGTCCTTGGCGCCGGTGACCAGCAGCGTCGGCACTGTGATAGGGGGCTCGGCGGAGAACGGCCGGGCGGCCTGGCCGCGGGCGCAGGCGGCCAGGGCGGCCGGGTCGTTGCCGGGCAGCGCGGCGACCGTGCGGAACACGTGGTCGAAGGGGGTGGCGCCCTCCCCGAGGGCGCTCAGGTCGGTGCCGTCGAACGCGTTGACCGGGCCGAATCCGCCCAGGACCAGTCGGCGCACCCGCTCGGGCCGGGTGAGCGCCAGTTCCCAGGCCAGCCGTGAGCCCATGGAGTAGCCGACCGCGTCGACCTGCTCCACGCCGAGTTCGTCGAGCAGCGCGACGAGGTCGGAGACGAAGTGTTCGGGCAGGTAGGAGGCGTCGTCGGCGGGCTTGTCGCTGCCGCCGTGGCCGCGCAGGTCCGGGCCGACCACGCGCAGCCCGGCCGAGGCCAGCAGCTGGGGCCACCCGGCGGCCTGCCAATTCATGGCGAAGTTCGTACCGAAACCGTGGAGCAGGAGCACGGGGGCGGCGTCCGCCGGGGACTGCGGAAGCAAATCCGCATAGCGCATTGTCACGTCGCCGACGAGATTCGCAGACATGAATCCTTCAATCCTTATGCGGCCGGATGTATTAACAGAAGACGGAACGGGACCCTTTCAGAGGTTCCGATAAACGTGGGGCGAGAAAATCCGCCTCCGTTCGTCGATTCCTCCGAACGGGCCCCGTTCACGGGCCCGGTCAGTCCGTGGGCGGCTTGAGCCGGACGCGGCGGGCGGGACGGGCCTCCTCGGTGGGGACCTTGCCGACGATGCCCGCCTGCTGTTCCTGCGCCTCGACGGCGAAGGTCACCAGCGGGTCGCCCACCGGGACGACCTGGTCCTCCTCCGCGTGCAGCTCGACGATCCGCCCGGCCTTGGGAGAGGGGATCACCACGGCCGACTTGGTGGTCTCCACCTCCACGAGCGGGGCGTTGCGCTCGACGACATCGCCGACGGACACCTGCCACTCCAGGACGGTGGCCTCGACGAGGCCCTCCCCGAGGTCGGGGAGGGTGAAGGTGACGTTCTCTTCAGCCATGGTCGGTCTAGTACTCCAGGGTTCTCTGCACCGCGAACAGAATGCGGTCGATCGTCGGCAGGTACTGCGGCTCCAGGGGACCCGCGGGATAGGGAACGTCGAAACCGGTGACGCGCTGCACCGGGGCGGCCAGGTCGCGGAAGCACTGCTCCGTGACCAGGGCCGCCACCTCGGCGCCGAGCCCGGCGGTGAGCGGGGCCTCGTGGACCACCACGGCGCGCTTGGTGCGCGCGACCGAGGCGGCCAGCCCGGCGGCGTCGATGGGCTTGAGCCAGCGCAGGTCCAGGACCTCCAGCTCGACGCCGTCCTCGGCGGCCAGTTCGGCCACCTGGACGCACTTGTGGACCATGGCGCCCCAGGCGATGAGGGTGGCGTGGCGGCCGGGTCGGACGATACGGCTGGTGCCGATGGGGTCGGTGGGCTCGCTGAGCCGGACGGGGCGGCGGTCCCAGTAGCGGGCCTTGGGCTCCATGTAGACGACGGGGTCGTCGGAGCGCACGGACTGCAACAGGAGGCTGTAGGCGTCGGCGGGGTCGGAGGGCGCGACGACCTTCAGCCCGGGGGTGTGGGCGAAGAGCGCCTCCAGGCTCTCCCCGTGGTGCTCGGGGGCCTGGATGCCGCCGAAGGAGGGCAGGCGCAGGGTGATCGGCATGGGTGCGGCACCGCGGGTGCGGTAGTTCATGCGCGCCACCTGGTTGACGATCTGGTCGATGGCCGGATAGGCGAACCCGTCGAACTGGAGCTCGGGCACGGGGCGCCAGCCGTTCATGGCCAGGCCCACCGCCATGCCCATGATCGCCGATTCGGCCAGCGGGGTGTCGAAGACGCGCTGGTCGCCGAACTCCTTCTGGAGTCCGTCGGTGACCCGGAAGACGCCGCCCAGGGCGCCCACGTCCTCGCCGAACACCAGGACGTTCGGGTCCTCGGCCAGGAGGACGCGCAGGGCCCGGTTGATGGCCTGCTGCATGGACAGCTCTTCGAGCACGGGGGTCTCGGCGGCGGCGTCGGTGCGGTCGATGAGTTCAGTCACGGCTGGACCTCTTCCTCCCAGATGCGGCGCTGCCGGGTCAGCTCCTGGGTGGTCTCCCGGAAGACGTGCGTGAAGAGCTGCGAGCCGTCGGGCTCGGGCGCGGTGGAGACGCCGTCGCGGATCTCCTCGGCGCGCTTCTTGGCCCCGGTGTCGATCGCGTCGAGCTCCTCGGCGGTGGCGTGGCCGGCCTCGACGAGGGCGGCGCGCAGCAGCACGACCGGGTCGCGGTGCGCCCGCCAGCGGTCGGCCTCGGTCTCGTCCCGGTAGCGGCCGGTGTCGTCGGAGGTGGAGTGGGGCTCCACCCGGTAGGTGAGGGCCTCGATGAGGGTGGGGCCCTCGCCGCGGCGGGCGCGGGCGGCGGCCTCGGTGACGGCGTCGTAGACGGCGGCGGCGTCGTTGCCGTCCACCGTCACCCCGGCCATGCCGTAGCCCTGGGCGCGGGCGGCGACGGAGCCGCCGGCGACCTGGCGCTCGTTGGGCACCGACAGGGCCCAGCGGTTGTTCTGGCAGAAGAAGACGACGGGGGCGCCGTAGACCCCGGCGAAGTTCATGGCCTCGTGGACGTCGCCCTCGGAGCTGGCGCCGTCGCCGAAGTAGGCCAGGGCGACACCCTGGCCGCCGCGCATGCGCTCGCCGACCGCCCAGCCGACGGCGTGGGGGACGGGGCCGCCGACGACGGCGTTGATGGCGCCGAAGCGGGACTCCATGACGTCGTAGAGGCCGCCGTGCCACAGGGCCCGGTGGGTGGCCATGTAGCCGACCATCTCGACCCCGTAGGCGAGCGCCGAGGCCATCTCGCGGTAGGTGGGGAAGACGAAGTCCCGACCCGGGTCCAGCGCGGCGGCGCTGGCGACCTGGGCCGCCTCCTGCCCGCGGACGGACACGTAGGCCGGGAAGACGCCCTGGCGCTGGAGGGCGACGGCCTCGGCGTCCAGGTCGCGTGCGGTCCGCATGTGCGTGTACAGCGCGCGGGTGAGGTCGGGGTGCAGGTGGTCCACCGTGATGGAGTCCCGGCCCGGCGGCTCGTGGGTCGACATGTGCAGCGGCTCCCTACGTGGTCCGCCGCAAGCGGCCGGACTCCGGGGTGGTCTGGTAACTGATGAGGCGATTGTCCGGATCATTCGACACTCGCGCTAGATAATCTCGAAAACTTGATACATACAAGGACCAAACCGCACACTTCGTTCGCTATCGTCCAACCAGTGGGCTGCGTCACCAGGGAAAACGACAGGTGGACCTATACACCGCGAATCGGGGCCCATCATCACAGAACGATCGCAGTTGGCCACGATGGGTGCCCCGTTCGACAGTGGAGCGCATACGTTCGGATGCACCCCAGCAGTCCGACCAGGAAAAGGCGGCGCGGCACGACAGAGACGACCGAAAGCGGCCATCACGTGAGAACGCCGGTCACCGTCGCGGAACCCGCGCGCGAGCGCCCGCGCCCACCGGGAAACCCCCGCGCCGATCGCCGCGTCGACCATGGGTACAGTCGGAGACCCTCGGCGCCCTCCGCCCGTCGAGAACGTGAGAAGAAGATTCCGCATGGTGAGACCGATCGCACGCATCCCCTGGTGATCGGGCGCACACGCAGACGGACATCGTCTCGATGACTGAGACCCCCATGGAAGCAAACGATGTTTACCTGGTAGTCCGTTAGCCCCGGTCGACGACGATGGGAAGGGGCTTGCACTGGAACGAGAAGACACGAGGAGCACCCACATGGCCATGGGCGAGCAGCGCAGGAACGGCCGGCGGCCGGATGCGACCGACCAGACGATCCTCAGCGCGCTCGCCAAGGACGCGCGGACCGGGATCACCGAGATCGCCGCGCTGGCCAACGTCTCCCGCGCCACGGCCTACAACCGGATCAAGCGCCTGACCGACGAGGGCGTCATCCGGGGCTACTCCGTGGTGACCGACCACTCCAAGATGGGCCTGGGCGTCACCGCGCTCGTGCTCATCTCCGGCAGCCAGCCGGACTGGCGGGCCAACCGGGAGATCCTCTCCTCCTACCCCGAGATCGAATACTGCTGGTACGTGGTCGGTTCGGCGGACATCGTCCTGCTGGTCCGCGTCGCCAACACCAACCAGTTGCGGGACCTGATCCTGACCCGCCTGCAATCGCTCCCCGGCGTGACGTCCACCCAGACGCTCACCGTCATCGACGAGGTCGTGCACCGCCCCGTCGTGGAGCCCGGCGACATCGAGTGAAACGGACTCCTATCCCCCCGACCCCACGACCAGCCGCGCCCCGGCTACTCCACCACCAGGGCGACCGAGGCCATCAGTTCGGCGAGCAGCGCCGAACCCTGCGCGCGGGTGGCCGCGACCTCGCCCTCCACGTCCATCACGATCTCGGCGTACGCCTTCAGCTTGGGCTCGGTGCCCGAAGGCCGTAGCGTCACACGCCCCCAGGCCCCGCCCTCCAACCGGAAGCGCAGGGCGTCGGTCGGCGGCAGACCCGCGTGTCCGGCGGCGAAGTCATCGATCCCCGCGACCTTCAGGGGACCGAACGCGGTGGGCGGTTCGGCGCGCAGCCGCCGCATCGCCGTGTCGATGAGCGACAGGTCCGACACCCGCACCGAGAGCTGATCGCTCAGGTGCAGACCGTACCTGCGGGCCTGGTCGTCGAGCAGGTCCGCCAGCGTCCGCCCGTCCGCCCGGGCCGCCGCGGCCAGCGCCGCCGCCGCCAGTGCGGCACTGATGCCGTCCTTGTCCGCGACCGGTCTGCCCGCGTCGCCTCCCAGGCAGTAGCCCAGGGCCTCCTCGTAGGCGAAGACGCGTTTGCTCCCGGGCGCCCCGGCCCGGGCCAGCCACTTGAACCCGGTGAGGGTCTCCTCGTAGTGCACCCCGTTCCCGTCCGCGATCTTGCCGAGCAGGCTGGAGGAGACGATGGAGGTGGCCACCACCCGGTCGTCCCCGGTGGTGTGGCCGAGCACGTACTCGGCGAGCAGGCCGCCCACCTCGTTGCCGGTGAGCGGGCCGTACCCGGGCAGTGCCAGGGCCAGCCGGTCGGCGTCGGGGTCGTTGGCGATCACCAGGTCGGCGCCGACCTCCGCGGCCGCGGCCAGCGCCAGGTCCAGGGCGCCCGGCTCCTCCGGGTTGGGGAA
>NZ_JBJJBV010000066.1:0-25752 GCF_045446735.1 Nocardiopsis protaetiae | reverse complement strand
CTTCGCTTTCCCCGGCCGGGTGCGTGTCCTCCGGCGGGGGCCTGTGCCCTCCGGCGGGGCCGATGCGCAGGTGGGACCGGGGGAGAGGGTGTCCGCAATGGGGCACTATGCTCGGCCCATGCCCATCCCTCACCGTGCCCGCGGCCCGCTCCGCGCCCTGCTCCTCACGGTGGCCCCGCTCCTGCTGCTGCTGTCCGCCCCCGCCGCGGCCGACACCGCGGACCCCGCCGACACCACTGCCGCCGAGACTCCCGCCGCCGACGTCGCGGTCGCCCCGCGGGCGACCTACGCCGAGCACTTCGCCGGGCTGCTCGCCGAGCGGCCCGAGGGCGCCGCGGTCGTGGTGGACGGCGCGATCGGCGGCACCGTCCCGCCCGAGGAGATCGAGCGCGGGATCCACGAGGCCTTCGCGCCCCTGGGGGTCCCCTACCACGTGGTGGTCACCCCCTACCTCGGCGCGGGCAGCGACGCCGGAACGGACGAGATCCTGCCCGCCGTGCACGACCGGCTCGGCGCCGACGGGTTCTACGCCGTCCTGCCCGCCACCGGCGGGTTCACCGAACTGCGCGTCTACGGGTCCGACCTGTCGGTGGACGGCGCCCGGGACGCCGCCTACGACGCCGAACTGTACGGCGTCCCCGCACACGAGGTGGCCCGGGTCCTGGCCGCCGGGCTGGTCGGCGGCCAGACCCCGCCGGGGTACGAGGAGACCGACGACGACGGGTTCCTCGCCGAGTTCCGCGCCGACATCGACCCCACGCGCTACAACGGCCCCGAGAACCTCGGCTTCCTGGTGGGCTCGGTGGGCGGTGCCCTGCTGACCTGCGCCGGCTGGATCACCTGGCGCCACGTGCGGCGCGGTCGCATCGTCGTGCCCGTCGTGGCCGTGCTGGCGTCGCTCTCGGCAACGGGCGTGCTCGTCACCGCCACCTACTCCCACACGGTGAACGCGCCCGTCGGCGGGCACGAGATCGCCGACACCGAGGAGCTGGTCCGGCTGGAGCCGCCGTACGTGGTCTCCACCGGCCGGGTCGAGCACATCGCCGCCGCCCTGGCCGACGGGCCGCTCTACGTCGACCCGATCATGCCGCTGGGCCGCGAGGGCCTGGAGGACGTCCCCGACCTGTTCGCCGACGTGTCCGTCCCGGTCTTCGCCGCGGCGGTCCCGCTCAGCCACCAGGACGAGGCCGGTGGCGACCCCGAGGTCCTGGCCGCGGCACTGGCCTCGGTCGCCCGGGAGGACGGCGTCTACCTGGTCGTCGGACCCTCGTACGACACACCTCAGGTCGGCGCGGCCGCCCGCGGGCTGGAGATCGACGCCTACGAGCTGTGGCGCTCCACGGCCTTCGTCGAGGAGCCGACCGCGGCCGGCGCCCTGGAGGCCGTCGCGGCCGACCTGGCGGAGCTGGAGTTCACCCCCGGCGACGGGTACCGGCCGCTGTTCGCCGACGACGAGGTGAACCTCCCCGGACCCCGCGCCGAGCGCTACTGGGCGGGCGGGTTCTTCGGCGGTCTGCTGCTGGTCGGCCCCTTCGTGGCCGCCGCCGTGGTCGCCGCCTTCTACCTCGTCGTCCTCCTGCTCAAGCTCTCCCGGGGCCGGGCCACGAGCGGCGTCCTGGGCGACCGGGCCCTGCGGCGCCTGGCCGCGCGGGAGGCCGACCGGGTCCGCGCGCTGGTGGAGAGGGAGCCCGACCGGATCCCCGCGGAGTTCATGCCCCAGGCCGAGGCCGCCCTCATGGTCATGGGCCGCGACCCCCACGGGCTGGACCTGCTCGGCGTCGCGGTGCTGTCCCGCCGGGTGGCGGCCGCGGTCCAGGACCCCGGCGCCGACACCACACCCTGCGCCGTCGACCCGCTGCACCCCTTCGCAGCCGAACAGGCCAGGTCCCGGGCCCTGGGCGGCCGGGTCCCCCTGTGCGAGGAGTGCGCGCGGCTCGACGACCCCGTCCGGGCCCGCAACGTCCTGCGGCTGCGCACCGGTGGCACGACCCACTCCTACCGGGTGAAACCGACGGACCCCTGGATCCGTCATTGGTTCGGGGCACACCGGCCCCAACGTATGGTCGACCTGCTGTTCGAGGAGAACCGTGTCCACTGACCCCCGCACGCCTCTGCGCCGGTGGGCCCCCGCGACGGTCGCGGCCCTGGCCCTGTCCGCGTCCCTGACCGGCGCCCCCGCCCTGGCCGACACAGTGTCCCCGGCCCCTGAGGAGACCGCCAGCCCGGCGCAGGTGATCGCCGACGCCCTGGCCGAGTCGCCCGTCTACGTCGACTCCTCCTACGACGGCGCCTACGCGGTCGAGGCCCGCGAACGCGTCGTGACGGTGATCGAGCAGCACGACCTGGACCTGTACGTCATCGTCGTCCCCCTGGTCGAGGGCGACCCCTGGAGCGGGGAGAGCGAGGCGCTGGCCTCGGCCGTGCACGACCGCATGGGCGGCGGCGAGCGCCACTTCCTCATCTACGACCGCCGCGGCGACATGGAGGGCCACGACCTGGGCACCGCCCCCGACGACTGGACCAACCCCGCCTTCTACGGGGCCATGGCCGCGAGCTACAAGACCATGGGCGGGCAGAAGACCCTGCCCGTGCTGGTGGAGGCCGCCGTCGAGGCCGCCCTGTCCGACGACCCCGAGGCCGCCTACGAGACGGCGCAGCAGGCCTACTACGACAAGGTGGGCGAGCCCCCGACCGGGAACCTCATGCGCCCGCGGGAGTGGAACCCGTGGATCGTCGGCGCGCTGGCGCTCGCCCTGCTGGCCGCGGCCGGCGTCCCGCTGTACCTGCGCGCCCGGTCCGGCTCCGGCGGGCCGCTGCGCCGCCGCCGGGTCGTCCCGATCGCCCAGCACGCGGCGTTCGACAACGCCGACCGCGCCCAGCTGGAGTCGCTGGTCGAACGCGGCGAACGCGACCTCATCGAACTGGGGGAGCGGCTCAGCGCGGACGGCGGTGTCGACCCCCGGCACCTGTCCACGGCCCTGGACGCCCGGGACGCCGCCGCCCGCGTCCACGACCGGATGGCGAAGGAGGGCGCCACGCTGCCCGACGCGGTCGGCGTGCTCGTGCTGCTGGACCTGGCCGAGGACGCCCTGGCCGGGCTGCGCACCCCCCGGCGTCCCTGCTACGCCAACCCGCTGCACGGCAACGACACCCGGCAGACCCAGTGGCGCGAGTTCGGCGGGCTGCGCACCATCCGCGTCCCGCTGTGCCCGGAGTGCGCCCGCGCCGTGCGCGACCGGCTGCGGCCCACGGTGCTGCCCGCCGAGCACGAGGGCCGCTCCGTCCCCTACTACGAGGTGCCCGCCGAACGCAGCGTGTGGGCGGCCACCGGGTACGGGACGCTCACCGACGACCTGATCGAGCGGATCCTGCGGGGTGGGCACCGGGCCGCCCGCTGACCGCGCCGGGGAGCGAGGGGCGGGGGCGGGGCCGTGTGACCGCCGTTGCGGCAGGGGCGGTGTTCCGTCGTAAGGTGGTCATGGAAAAGCGGTCGATTCGGGCAGGGCGGAACCCCCGTCGCCCCTCGGCCCCGGGCCGTCACCGCGCCGTGGTGCCCAGCACCCGCGATCACCGATGCCCCTGCCCCGCGCATCCCGTCGGCGGCCCGCGTTCCGCCGCCCCGGCGCACCGCCGCCGGCCCGTGAGATCCGTGAAAGGCATGACGTTGGACGACCCCGCAGAGGAATCCGCCCCGCGCACCGTGGGCGGTTACCGCCTGGTGCGCTCGCTCGGCCGCGGCGGCTTCGGCGAGGTGTTCCTCGGCGAGGCCGGGGACGGTGGCCGGGCCGCGGTGAAGGTGCTGCACGCCTCCTGGTCGGGCGACGCGGACATGCGCCGCCGGTTCGCCGCCGAGGTGGAGCAGGCCCGGCGGGTCAGCGGTTTCTGCATCGCGGCGATCCTGGACGCCGACCCCGAGGCCGCGCAGCCGTGGATCGCCACCGAGTTCATCGACGGCCCGACGCTGCAGCGCGCGGTCGCCGAGGACGGGCCCCGGCACGGGGTGGAGCTGCACCGGCTGGCCGTGAACACCGCCACCGCGCTGGCCGCGATCCACGCCGCCGGGGTGGTGCACCGGGACCTGAAACCGGACAACATCATGCTGGCCGCCGACGGCCCGCGGGTCATCGACTTCGGCATCGCCCGGGCGGTCGAGGCGACCTCGGTGACCGCCAGCGGGGTCGTGGGCACCATCGGGTACATGGCGCCCGAACAGCTGGAGGGCGCCCGCCTGACCTCGGCGGTGGACGTGTTCTCCTGGGGCGCGGTCATGGTCTACGCCGCCACCGGCCGCGAGGCCTTCCACGCGCCCACCCAGGCGTCGCGCATCGCCCGCATCCTCGGCGGCGGTCCCGACCTGGGCGACCTCGCCGGACCCCTGCGGGGAGTCATCGAGCTCTGCCTGGACAAGGACCCGGACCGGCGCCCGGACGCATCCGCCCTGCTCAACCTGCTCATCGCCGGGCCCCAGGGCGGGACCCCGCCGGCTCCCGGGGGAACCGGGAACCCGACGGTGGCGCCGGCCTCCGGCGTGGACCCCACCCGGGTCGCCCCCGCCTCGGGCGTGGACCCCACCCGGGTCGCTCCGAGCGGAGGGGTCGCTCCCACCCGGGTGGCCCCGTCCCCGGGGGTGGACCCCACCCGGGCCGCCCCGCCGCACGGCGTCGACCCCACCCGCGCCTACACACAACTGGCCCCGCCCGCGCCCGGCGTTCCCGGCATGCACGGCACGCCCCCGCCCCCCGGGACGGCCACCCCGCCGCCGGGAGCGGCGTTCGCCCCGCGGCCCGGCCCGGGCCACACCGGCGCCTCCGGCCACCACACCGGTGTCGGCGGGGTCCCCCCGTACCACTTCGCGGGCGTCCGCTTCACCGACCCCGGCGCCCTGGCCGAGGCCATGCAGGGCAACTGGGCGGCCGCCGTCCGTGTGTTCGGCGACGTCACCGAGCGCGCCGCCCTGGGCGCCTGGCTCATGGAGGACCTCGGCGACACCGTCGTCGACCGCTCCCTGTTCCGCCGCCACGCCGACGACGCCAACCTGGCCCTGGCCTCCTTCATCGCCCAGACGCGCCCCGACCTGCCGCCGGTCTTCCGCGGACACGGCGCCACCCTGGCCCAGCTCGGCGAGCTGTTCTCCGACCCGCGCCCCGTCATCACCGGGGCGCCGATGTCCAACGAGATGGCCCTGCTGGCCCGCCCCGAGGTGCTGCGGATGATGGGCCTGCACCACGGCCCCGACCCGGCCGCCTACCAGCGCCTGGCCGACTCCCTCGACGCCGCCGAACACGCCGGGAGCACGTTCCACCAGGAGCTGTCCGGCCGGCTCGCCGGCTGGCGGGCGTCGAGCCCCGACGTGAACCCGGCGCTCATCCTCACCTTCCTGCTGCACCCCGAGCGGATGGTCCCGCCCCGGGACGGCGGGGACTCGGGGGTGGGGGAGTGGATCGACATCCTGTGGCGCCGGGTGGACGCCTCCCCCGGCCCGGCCGGGGTGGGCCACGCCGCCGCGATCTACGGCGCCGTTCCCACCCTCCAGGCGCTCTCCCGCCAGCGCCGGTACTGGGAGGAGCGCTACACCAAGGTCGCCACCGAGCACGAGTCGCTGCACGGCAAGGTCGTGCGGCAGCAGCGCTACTTCCAGATCCGCCGGTACTGCAACTACGCGCTCTTCGGCTTCCCGATCGGGATCATCATCGGCCTGACCGGCGATGCCGAGTGGCTGGGCGACCTGCTGGTGACGCTGTCGGTCCTGGCCCTCGCGGCCTCGCTCGTGCTCTCGGTGGTCCTGCGCGTCGGCTACGGCGACGTCGTGCGCCGTGGGCAGCGGGTGATGGAGCTGAACAACGCCGCGGCCCAGCTGCCCGAGCTGACCTCGGGGGTGGAGCGCATCCGCGCCGACCTGGTGCACGCCCGCCGCATCACCGGCGGCTGACCGGCCGCGTCCCCCAACCCCCCGACAGCGGAAGCAGGAAGGCGCAGCGTGCACGAGACCTCGGAGACGGACGGCTCCACCGTGGGCGGGTACCGACTGGTGCGTTCGCTGGGGCGCGGCGGTTTCGGTGAGGTGTTCCTGGGTGAGGCCGGGGACGGCGGCCGTGCGGCGGTGAAGGTGCTGCACGCCTCGTGGGCGGGTGACGCGGAGATGCGCCGCCGGTTCGCCGCGGAGGTGGAGCAGGCGCGGCGGGTGAGCGGGTTCTGCATCGCGGCGATCCTGGACGCCGATCCGGAGGCGGCGCAGCCGTGGATCGCCACCGAGTTCATCGACGGCCCGACGCTGCACCGCGCGGTCGCCCAGGACGGGCCGCGGCGCGGCGCGGACCTGCAGCGTCTGGCCGTGAACACCGCGACGGCGCTGGCGGCGATCCACGCGGCCGGGGTGGTGCACCGGGACCTGAAGCCCGAGAACATCATGCTGGCCGCGGACGGCCCGCGGGTGATCGACTTCGGCATCGCCCGCGCGGTGGAGGCGACCTCGGTGACCGCCAGCGGGATCATCGGCACCGTCGGGTACATGGCACCGGAGCAGTTGGAGGGCGCCCGCCTGACCTCGGCGGTGGACGTGTTCTCCTGGGGCGCGGTCATGGTCCACGCGGCGACCGGGCGCTCGGCGTTCCCCGGCCCGACCCGGGCCTCCCGTATCGTGCGGGTCCTGTCGGGGGAACCCGACCTGGAGGGTGTGCCCGGGGAGCTGCGCGAGACGGTGCGGATCTGCCTGGACAAGGACCCCCGGCGCCGCCCGGACGCGCGCACCCTGGTGGACCACCTCATCACCGGTGCGCCTTTGCGGGCGCTGCCCGAGCCCACGGTGGTCGACCCGGGGGAGGGGCGGCTCGCGCCCACCCTGCCCTACACTGCGGCGGTGCCGTCGCCCGCCCCCGCCGCGTCGGTCCCGGTAGAGGCGCCGCCGTACCACTTCGCGGGCCTCCGGTACACCCGGCCCGGCGACCTGGCCGCCGCGATGCAGGAGCTGTGGACACAGGCGGCCGCGGTCTTCGAGGACGAGGAGGCCCGGGCCGCTTTGGGCGCCTGGATCACGGACGACGTCCGGGACACGACCGTGGACCGCGCGCTGTTCCGCCCCCGGCGGATCGACGCCGACCTGGCCGTGGCGACGTTCGTCGCACAGACCCGCCCCGACCTGCCCCCGCGCTTTCGCGGCCACGACGTCTCGCCCGCCACCCTGCGCTCCCTGTTCATCGACGCGCCGTCCACCGCGCCCGAGGGGATCGAGGGTCTGGCCCGCCCCGGGATCCTGCGCGCGCTGTCGCTTCATGAAGGCGGGCAAAGGCGCGGCCGGGCCGCCCTGGCCGAGGATCTGGAGGCGGCGGTGCACGCCGCCACCGTGTTCGGGGAGGAACTGGCCGAACAGCTCACCGGAGGGGAGGGTGTGCGGCGCGCCACCGCGGACCCGGCCCTGATCCTGGCCTTCCTGCTCGACCCCGGGCGGGTGCGCCGCCCGGCCGCTGCCCCGGGCGACTGGACCGCGGAGTGGATCGACGCGCTGTGGGGGCGGGTGGACGGTGCCGAGGGAGCGGCCCGGGCGGGGTACGCGGCCCTGGTCCACGGCTCGCTGCCCCTGGTCGATGAGCTGGTCCGGCGGCGGGAAGAACGGGAGCGGCGCTGGGAGGCGCAGGAGAAGGAGCGGCGGACCCTGCACAGCGACCTGTCCTTCTACGACAAGTCCGTCCGCCGACTGAGCCTGCTGGGCGTGGTGGCGCTCGTCTGCCTGGTGCTCACCTTTGCGCTGTACCCGGTTCTGGACGCGGAGAGCGGTGCCGGGTTCTTCGGGTTCTGCCTGTTGATCGGCCTGCTCAGCCCCCTGTTCGCCGTGCTCTCCTACTTCCAGGCCCGGAGCTTCGTCGGGAACCGAGAGCAGCGTCGGAAGCTCCGGGAACGGCAGCAGGCTCTGGAGGTGAACCGGGCCGGCCTGCAACGGGAACTGCGCACCCTGCACACCGACGTGGACCGGGTCCGGGCGCTGAGCGCGGCACCGCCGCGGCGGTGAGTCCCGATCAGGACTCCGGCTCGGCGGCCTCCTGCTCCCACGGGCGGGGGGCGTCCGCCGTGGCCAGGGCCGACAGGCGGGCGACGACGGCGGCGCGCGCCAGCCGGTAGGGCCGCTCCAGGTCGTCCTCCAGCAGGGAGTCGGAGTTGGCGGTCTCCAGGAACGAGGCCAGCTCGAACACCAGCAGGTCCACGTCGGTGCCGGCGGACAGCTCGCCCAGCTGCACGGCGTCGGTGGCGCTGCGGGTGAGCAGGTCGCGCCATTCGCGGCGGGTCGCCACCAGGGCGTCGCGCACCCGCCCGGGGCGCGACTCGAACTCGGCGTTGACGGTGTAGAAGAAGCAGCCGCCCGGGAACACCCGCCCCTGCGAGTACACGGCCCAGTCCTGGAAGAGCCGCCACAGCCGGGAGAGCCCGGGCCGGGTCCGCATGGCCCCGTCGACCACGTGGTCGGCGAAGATGCGGCGCCCGGCGCGGATCGCGGCCAGCTGTAGCTCCTCCTTGGAGCCGAAGTGGGCGAACACCCCGCTCTTGCTGATGTCGAGCTCCTTGGCCAGGCGGCCCAGGGAGAGCCCCTCCAGCCCCTCGACCGAGGCGATGTCCACCGCGCGGCGCAGCACGGCGCGCCGGGTCAGTTCGCCCCGCTGGACGCGGCCGTCGGTCCGGGTCGTCATGCGCGCACCTCCCGCCGCCCTCGCCGGGCGGTCCTTGTTCGAACGACAGGTCGGTTACCAGGCCAGGGTAGCCGCACTTGACGGCGGGCTTCCGGGAAACAAATAATACGATCGTTCGTATAGTTTGTGAAGCGAAGGAGACCCATGGGAGCCGTCAAGCCCCTCCCCCTCGTCGGTGCCGCCGTCAACGCGCTGGCCCTGCCCGCCCCGCGCCTGGCCGGATCACTGGCCCGCAGGATGTGGGCGGCCCCCGCCCCGCCCCGGGTCATCCCTGAACAGGACCGGGAGCTGCACGAGGCGGCCCGGACCGGGACCGTCCGCGTCGGCCGCTGGGACGTGGTCACCTACACCTGGGGCGACACCACCCGCCCGGTGCTGCTCGCCCACGGATGGCGCTCGCGCGCCGCCCGCTTCGCCCCGCTCATCCGCCGCCTGGTCGACCTCGGGTACGGCCCGGTGTCCTGGGACGCCCCCGGCCACGGGGCGACGGGCGGACCGCTGGGCACCATCCTCGACGCGCTGCGGATCCAGCGCCACCTCCAGGAGCGCCACGGCCGCTTCCACGCCGTCGTCGCCCACTCCATGGGCGCGCCCTTCGCGGTGCACGCCCTGCGCGAAGGCGTCGAGGCGGACCGGGTGGTCCTCCTCGCCGGGGTGTCGGACTTCGACTACCTCCTCACCGCGTTCTCCGACGCCCTGCGGCTGAGCCCCCGCGTCCTGCGGACACTGCGCTCGGACGTGGAGCGCCACTACTTCGACGCCGACCCGACCGTGTGGGAACGCTTCTCCACCACCCACCGGATCGACACCCTCGAACAGCCCTTCCTCCTCCTGCACGACGACGCCGACGAGGTCGTGCCCTTCGCACACTCCCTGCGCACCCTCGAACACCTCGGCGGCCGGGGACGGATGATCGCCACCACCGGCCTGGGCCACAGCGGGGCCCTCTTCGAACGCGAGCACCTGGACGCCATCACCTCCTTCGTCCAGGGCACCGACCTGCCCCTGACCGTCCCCGGGGACCGGCCCGGCCCCGCCTGAACCCGGGCGAAACCGAGCGAACCGCACAAGGAGACACCACCATGACCACCGCCCCTCACCCGATCGACCTGGAGGTCCTGGCCGTCACCGCCCCGCGCGTGGCCGGCGAACGGGCCCTGCGCCTGTGGAGCGACCCCGGCGATACCTCCGCGGTCGACCGCGACCGCGACGTGCACGAACGCGCCCGCGTCGGCCACCTCGGCCACCGGGGCTGGCGGGTCGCCACCTACACCTGGGGCGAGGGCGCACGCCCCGTCCTGCTGGTCCACGGCTGGGGCTCGCGCGCCTCCCGCCTGGCCCCGCTGGTCCGCGCCCTCACCGCCGCCGGGCACACCGTCGTCTCCTGGGACGCCCCCGGGCACGGCGCCACCGGCGGCCCCGCCGGAAGCGTCCTGGACGCGCTGGCCATCGCCCGCCGGCTCCAGGAGCGGCACGGCGACCTCACCGCCGTGGTCGGCCACTCCCTGGGCGCGCTGTTCGCCACCCACCTGGTGCGCGAGGGGATCCGGACCGACCGCCTGGTCCTGCTGTCGGCGATGGCCGACTTCGAGGGCACCGTCGACGGCTTCGTCGCCGCCCACGGCTGGGGGCCGCGGGTCAACCGGGCCCTGCGCCGCGCCATCGAGGACGCGTTCTTCGACGGGGACCGGGACGTCTGGAAGCGCTACGCGACCGTCCGCGACGCCGACACCCTGGAGGTGCCGGTCCTGCTGTTCCACGACGTCGACGACCCGCTGATCCCGCACTCCGAGTCCGTGCGGATCCTCGCCGCGATGGGGTCCGGGGCCAGGATGGTCGGCACGGTCGGCCTCGGGCACAACCGCATCCTGGCCGACCCCGACGTCCTGGAGAGGATCACCGCGTTCGTCGCCCCCGTCCGGGCCGCGGCGTGGTGAGGTCCGGCCCCCGGGAGTTGCCGACGACGGCGTCGGCGTGCTCCCGGGGGCGCTCGGCCGCGTAGAACACCGCCTCCTGATCGGCCCAGACCCGCCGGAAGGGGGCGTACAGCGCCGCGTCCCCGCGCGCGTCCAGCCGTCGGTCGCGCACCGCGTCGGAGGCGTCCACCCACACCGACAGGTCCGCGTGGGGGCGCACGATCCGGGCGCCGGACCCGCACCCCTCCACCACCAGGACCCCGCCCGCCGCCACCGGCCCCGGCAGCGCGGACTCCTCTTTCGAGAACCGGTCGTGCTCCCAGTCGTACCGCCGCCAGCGCGCCGGAGCCCCGGCGCGCAGCGGCTCCAGCACCCACGACACCAGCAGTTCCGGGGCTCGCGCCAACCCGTGCCACCCCGGGTACAGGTCGTCCATCGCCAGCACCGCCGCCGCGGTGCCCCGCGCGGCCAGCGCCGCGCGCAGCCGCTCCGCCACCGTGCTCTTGCCCGAGCCCGAACGGCCCTCCACGGTGACGACGCGCACGCGGCCGCGACCTCCGGGAACGGCCGCGGCCAGCCGGGCGTCCCAGCCGTCCCGGTCGGTCTCCACGTGCAGAGAGGTCACCTTCGGACCTTAACGTGTTCAGGTGGGCGGTTTCCGCTTGCGTTCAATCCTTGTAGCATTCGAGCCAGAAGGCACGATCGAACCGTGCCGTGACCGAACGAAAGGGACGCCCGGTGACCGACACCGCAGTGACGCCGGGGTCCCAGTCCGCCCTGCGGCAGGCCAACGAACGCCGGGTCGTGGACGTGCTGCGCCGTGACGGCACCCGCACCCAGGCCGAACTGGCCCGGGCCACCGGCCTGTCCGCGGCGAGCGTCTCCAACATCGTGCGCGGCCTGCGCGCCGCGGGCACGGTCTCGGTCCACGACACCTCCTCCAACGGCCGCCGGGCCCGCGCCGTCACCCTGGTGCGCCCGCCCGGGACGGTGGTGGCGCTCGACTTCGGCCCCGAGCGGGTCACCGTCGGCGTCGGCGACAGCGAGGGCAACCTGCTGGCCCGCGAGGAGATCGACTACGACGTGGCCGCCGACCCCGAGCGCGGGGTGCGCCGGGCCTCCTGGCTGGCCGAGACCACGCTGCTGCGGGCCCGCATCGACCTGTCCACGGTGGCCTCGGTGGTGGCGTCGGTGCCCGGGCCGATCGACCCGCACGGCGGCGAGGTCGGCGGCATCTCCTGCCTGCCCCGCTGGGCGGGCTTTCGGCCCGCAGAGGCGCTGAGCGAGCGGCTGGGCGTCCCGGTCATCGCGGAGAACGACGCCAACCTCGCGGTCCTGGCCGAGCTCCACAAGGGTGCGGGCCAGGGCGCCGAACACCTCATCCACCTGGTCATCGGCGACGGGGTGGGCGCGGGCATCATCGTCTCCGGCGGGCTGTTCCGCGGGGCGGGCGGCACCGCGGGCGAGGTCGGGCACATCGCGCTGGACCCGCGCGGCCAGGTGTGCCGCTGCGGCAACCGCGGCTGCCTGGAGACCTTCGTGGGGGCCGGGTACCTGCTGGACATGCTGCCGCAGAACAGCTACGTCTCCCACGGCCCCGGCCCGGCCGGGGTGGGCGACCTGGTGGGCGCCGCGCGTTCGGGCGACCCGGGGTGCCGGCGCATCCTCGCGGAGGCGGGCACGGCGCTGGGCCAGGGCGTGGCGATCATGGCCAACCTGTTCAACCCCGACCGGGTGATCGTCGGCGGGGACCTGGCCGAGGCCGGAGAGCTGCTGCTCGACCCGATGCGGCGGGCCATGGAACTGGGGGCGCTGGGCAGCGCCCTGTCCCGGCTGGAGCTGCTGCCCAGCTCGCTGGGACGCGATGCCTCCCTGTACGGGGCCCTGCGCATGGCGGCGCAGAGCGCCCACTGAGCGACGCACCGTCGCCGAAAGCCCCTTCTTGACCCTCTCCTGGTGAAGCTTTGTGCTGCCCGTACGTGGTCGTTCGTGTTCTTTCCGCGCATGCTGGGAGGGCGTCTTCCTTCATGGATGCGCTGTGACCTGCGGTTTCTTTGTTTTTAGCGGCTGAACGCAATATCCGTGATGTTTCAGTTATGTGTTCAGGAGTTGACGACAAGGCTGTGCCGGGGTCTACTTCACAACATCACTCGCGAGTTCACATCCGTCCCCCGCACGTCAGAAAGGTGCAGCGTTGAGTACACGCACCGCACGCCAGCGCACGGTCGCCGGAGGTTTCGCCGCCGCCGGAGCCGCCCTCACCCTTCTCGTTTCCGGTTGTGGTTCGCTCACCACGTCGGGCGAGAACGCCGAGAGGGAGACCCACACCATCGAGGAGGGCTTCCACGTCGGCCTCCTCCTGCCCGAGCTCCAGACCGCCCGCTACGAGGCGTTCGACAAGCCCTTCTTCGAGGAAGCGCTCAACGAGCTCTGCCCCAACTGCGAGCTGTCCTACGCCAACGCCGACCAGGACGTCGATGAGCAGCAGACCCAGGCCCAGGCCATGCTCACCGAAGGGGTGGACGTCCTGGTCCTGGACGCGGTCGACTCCGCGGCCGCGGCCGGCACCGTCAGTGAGGCCCAGGCCCAGGGCGTTCCCGTCGTCGCCTACGACCGCCTCGCGCAGGGCGGCGTCGACATGTACGTGTCCTTCGACAACCGCCGCGTCGGCCAGGTCCAGGCCGAGGCCCTGATCGCGGCCCTCGAAGAGCGCGGCACCGCCGGTGACGGCCAGATCGTCATGATCAACGGCTCGCCCACCGACCCCAACGCCGCCGACTTCAAGGCCGGCGCCCACGAGATCTTCGACGGCCAGATCGAGATCGGCCAGGAGTTCGACACCCCGGACTGGTCCCCGGACCAGGCCAACGCCCAGATGGAGGGCGCCATCACCGCCCTGGGCGTCGACGAGATCATCGGCGTCTACTCCGCCAACGACGGCATGGCCTCCGGCATCATCTCCGCCCTGCGCAGCGCCGGTGTCGACGTCGACGACCTGCCGCCCGTCACCGGCCAGGACGCCGAACTCGCCGGCATCCAGCGCATCATCGCCGGTGAGCAGTACATGACGGTCTACAAGGCCATCAAGCCCGAAGCGCAGATCGCCGCCGCCATGGCCGTGGCCCTGGCCACCGGCACCGACCCCGAGCTCGGCGAGTACAGCCTCACCGACGTCGAGGACGCCAACGGCGAGAAGGTCCCCGCGGTCCTGCTCGACCCGATCGCCGTCACCGAGGAGAACGTCGGCGACACCGTGGTCTCGGACGGGATCTACACGATCGAGGAGATCTGCACCGCCGACTACGCGGACACCGAGTTCTGCCAGGAAGCCCTCTAGGCACGGTGCGACGCCCCGACGGGGCGGGCGGGCCCCCGCCGCCCGCCCGCCCCGTCCAGGGACGAGAGAAGAGATAACGAACGCATGAGTACACCAGTCCTGGAACTGTCCGGGATCTCCAAGACCTTCGGGGCGGTCCGCGCGCTCAGCGACGTGGACTTCCACGTCGCCGAGGGAGAGGTCGTCGCCCTCCTGGGAGACAACGGCGCCGGTAAATCCACGCTGGTCAAGGTCATCTCCGGAGCCCACCCCGCCGACAGCGGCGGCGTGATCCGCTGGGACGGGCAGCCGGTCTCCATCGGGGCCCCCGCCGACTCCCAGCGCCTGGGCATCGCGACCATCTACCAGGACCTCGCCCTGTGCGACAACCTGGACATCGTCGCCAACCTCTTCCTGGGCAACGAGAAGCTGCACTTCCCCGGCACCCTCGACGAGGTCGAGATGGAGAGCCGGGCCGTGGACCTCCTCGACTCCCTGTCGGTGCGCATACCCAGCCTGCGCGTACCGGTGGCCTCCCTCTCCGGCGGTCAGCGCCAGATCATCGCCATCGCCCGCTCCCTGCTGGGCCAGCCGCGCGTGGTGATGCTCGACGAGCCCACCGCCGCCCTGGGCGTCGCCCAGACGGCCCAGGTCCTCGACCTCATCGAGCGGCTGCGCGACCAGGGTCACGGCGTCGTCCTGATCAGCCACAACATGGCCGACGTCCGCGCGGTCGCCGACCGCGCCGTGGTGCTGCGGCTGGGCCGCAACGCCGGCGACTTCCCCATCGCGGAGACCAGCTACGAAGAGATCGTGGCCGCCATCACCGGTGCAGCCGACAACCCGGTGAGCCGCCGCTCCCAGCGCACCGGTTCCTCGGCCCTGGCCACGGAGGACAAGTGATGACCCAGCAGACCCCGGTTTCCAAGGCACCCGGAGACGGTGCGGCCACCTCGGCCGCGCCCGTGCGCGACCCCCGGCTCCTGACCACGGCCGCTTCGCCCAAGGGGTGGCTCCAGGCCCTGCGCCGCAACCTGCGCAGCGGGGAACTGGGCCCGATCCCCGTCATCGTGGGACTGCTGCTGATCGCGGTCGTCTTCCAGTCGATGAACGACCGCTTCCTGTCACCGCAGAACCTGTCCAACCTCACCGTGCAGATCGCCGCCATCGGTCTGATGACCACCGGCGTCATCATGGTGCTGCTGCTGGGCGAGATCGACCTGTCCATCGGCTCGGTCGCCGGCCTGTCCGCGGCCGTCCTGGCGGTCCTGGCGGTCAAACAGGGCGTCCCCGAATGGGGGGCCATCGCCGCCGCGATCGGCGCCGGCCTGGTCATCGGCCTCATCCACGGCACGATCTTCGCCAAGGTCGGGGTACCCGCGTTCGTGGTCACCCTGGCGGGCCTGCTGGGCTGGCAGGGTGTGCACCTGTATCTGATGGGCGCCGACGGCACCATCAACACCAGCCCCAACGGGCCGATCGCGATGCTCACCCAGACGTACTTCGTGTCGTTCGTGGGCTGGTTCATCGCGGCCCTCGCGGTGGCCCTGTACGTCGTCTCGGTGTTCGCGGTCGAGCGGCGCCGCCGCCAGGCGGGCCTGCCGTACAAGCCGCTGAGCGAGATCGCGTTCCGCGCCGCGCTGCTGGCCCTGCCGGTCCTGGGCGGGGTGTGGGTGCTCAACCAGTACAAGGGGGTGCCGCTGGCCTTCCTGATCTTCGTGGGCTTCGTGGTCGTCCTGGACCTGGTCCTGCGCAAGACCCGCTACGGCCGCATGGTGTACGCGGTCGGCGGCAACGCCGAGGCGGCCCGCCGCGCCGGCATCAACGTCGACCTCATCCGCATCTCGGTGTTCGGCATCGCCTCCACCCTGGCGGCGCTGGGCGGCATCATGCTGGTCTCCCGCAACTTCGCGGCGAGCGTCTCCACCGGTGGCGGCGCCGAGCTCATGATGGCGATCGCCGCCGCGGTCATCGGCGGCACCAGCCTCTTCGGCGGTCGCGGCAACGCCTACTCGGCGCTGCTTGGCGGCCTGGTCCTGGGCGCCATCACCTCCGGCCTGCTGCTGCTCCAGATGGACACCTCGGTGCGCTTCATGATCACCGCGGCCGTCCTGCTCATCGCGGTCATCATCGACGCCGTCTCCCGCCGCGGTCGCAAGACCAACGCCCGGGGCGGCGCCTGACCCCCGCAGTACCCCCGTTCCCTCCCGGGAAAAGGGGCGGTGCTCACTCCCCACCGCCCCCGCGCCCCGGTCCGGCCCCCGGTAGCCGGACCGGGGCCTCTCCATGCCCGTGTCCGCATGGCCGGCCTGCGCTCGCATGCCCGCGTCATCGGGATGCCCGCCCCTTCCCGATGGCGCTCCCATCCGAAGGCCGCGGCGCCCTGCCCCGCGCCGCACCCCTTCGAGTGCCCTCGCCATCCGCACGCCTCGATCATCCGCATGGGCAGACCATTCGCATGGGCCGACCATCCGCGTGGGCGGGCGATCCAGATGATGGCGCCATCTGAACGGCCGGGCCATCTGAGGGTGAAACGGGGCCCGGAGTTCGAGTGCGTACACCATCGGCATGGGCGGAGTATTCGGATGATGACGACATCTGAGTGGTTCCGGCATTCGGATGATCCGCGCATGCGGGGTGGGGGAGCGGTGGCGCGCAGCCGGGCCGGAAGGCCCACGGGGCCGCAGGTCCCGGGCCTGTAGAGGCGAAGGTCCCGGTCGGCGGGGGCGCCCGAGAGGCCGGCGGAGGCACTGCTAGGTTCGCCGCGAAACCACCGCCCGCGCGGGGCCGCACACGGGTCAGTACGTGTACGGCCCCTCCTCGTCGTGCCCCGGGAACGCCCGGGCCCCGCGCGGGCACGAACCACGGGAGCAACGGCATGCGCAGAATCCTCGTCGTCGGAGCCGGGCAGTCCGGCCTGCAACTCGCCCTCGGCCTGCTGGCCGAGGACTACGACGTCACCCTGGTCAACCCGGACGGCCCGGAGGAGATCCGCGCGGGCCGCGTCACCTCCACCCAGTGCCTGTTCGGACCCGCCCTGCGGCGCGAGCGGCGGCACGGCCTCTCCCTCGGGGAGGACCGCGCCCCGCGGATCCGCGGAGTCGGCCTGCGCGTCGCCCACCGCGACGGCGGCGCCGCGCCGGAGCTGTCCTGGCTGGGACGCCTGGACGAGCCCGCCCGCTCCGTCGACCAGCGGCTCAAGCTCTCCGCCTGGCTGGACCTGTTCATCCGGGGCGGCGGCCGCCTGCTCCGGCACCGGGTGCACCCGGGCGAGCTGGCCGGGCTCGCCGCCGAGTACGAGCTGGTCGTGGTGGCCGCCGGACGGAACGGCCTCGCCGAGGTCTTCCCCCGCGACACCGCCCGCTCCCGGCACGACGCCCCCCGGCGCTCCCTGGCGCTGGTCTACGCCTCGGGGGCCGCACCCCACCCCGACGGCCCCGCCCTCTCCCGCACCGCCGTCCCGGGCGCGGGCGAGGTGTTCAGCCTGCCCGTGCTGTCCCTGAACGGCCCCTGCGACGCCCTCATGGTCGAGGCGGTGCCCGGAGGCCCCCTGGACCGCCCGCTGCCCGCCACGGCCCGCCCGGAGGAGGTCCTCGACCACCTGCTGCGGGTGGTGCGCCGCCACGCGCCCTGGGAGTACGAGCGGTTCGCCGGAACCCGCCCGGCCGACCCCGGGGCCGCCCTCACCGGCGGGTACGCGCCCGCGGTCCGTGAACCCGTCGCCCGCCCCGGCGGCGGCGCCCCGGTCCTGGGCATGGCCGACACCGTGGTCGCCAACGACCCCATCACCGCGCAGGGCGCCAACATGGCCTCGCTGGCCGCCGACGTCTACCGGCGCGCCATCGTCGACCACGGGACGCGGCCCTTCGACGAGCGGTTCATGCGCGCGGCGTTCGCCGAGTACTGGCGGCGGGCCCGCCAGGTCACCGCCTGGAGCCGGGTGATGCTCTCGGGACCGCCGCACGTGTGGGAGCTGTACCGGCTCGCCGCCCGCCACCAGCCCACCGCCGACCGGTTCGCGAACTCCTTCGCCGACCCGTCCGGGCTCATCGAATGGTTCCTGCACCCCGAGCGCGCGCTGGAGTACATCGACGGTGCGCAGCGGCCGGTACCGGTCGGCGGCGGCGCCCACTGACACTCGCGGCCCCGTCGCGGCGGCCCGCCACCGCCTCCGCCGCACCGCGCCGCCCGGTCCGTCACCGCCGCCCCGGCCCGGTCCGCCCCGGCCGGGCGGGGCCGGGGTGGGGCCGGGGTATCGCGGGCACGACCACATCCGATGTCCCTACCTCCCGAACCCGACCGGGAAGGTCAGGATGTAGCGTCGCACCTCGTGCTCTCGGAATTCTTCGCGCCCACCGGACACGGGGTGCTCCCCGCGGGCGACGTCTGGACCTTCGTCGCCGTCGCCGCGCTCGCCGTCATCGCCGGGGCCGCGGTGCAGAGCACCGTCGGCCTGGGCCTCGGGCTGGTCGGCGCCCCCGTCCTGTCCCTGCTCGACCCCACCCTCATGCCGGGCGCGCTCCTGGTCACCGTCATCGTCCTGCCGGTCCTGACCCTGGTCCAGGAACGCGGCCACATCGACTGGCGGGCCGTCGCCTGGGGCCTGCCCGCCCGCCTGCCCGGCACCGTCCTGGGGGTCTGGGTCGTCGCCGTCCTGCCGCCCCGGGCGCTGGCCGGGGCGGTCGGCGCCATGGTGCTCATCGCCGTCGCCCTGTCGCTGCGGTCCTTCCGGGTCCGCATCACCCCGGTCTCCCTGGTCACCGCGGGCGCCCTGTCCGGGTTCGCGGGCACCGCCACCTCCATCGGCGGGCCGCCCATGGCCCTGCTCTACCAGTACGAGGAACCCGCCCGGGTGCGCGCCACCCTGGCCGCGTTCTTCCTCTTCGGCGGCACCCTCTCCCTGATCGCCCTGGGGATCGGCGGACAGCTCGACACACGCATCCTGGTGGTCGGCGCGGCGGGCATCCCCCTGGTCGTCCTGGGCTTCGCGGCGGGCGTCGCCCTGCGCACCCGCGTCAAGGCCGGGCCCCTGCGCCTGGGCATGCTCGCCGTGGTGGCGGCTTCGGCGATCGCCCTGCTGGTCCAGGCCGTCCTCGGATAGCGTCGGAGGGGGACGCGGAACGGCGAAGACGCTTCCCAGAGCGGGTAATGTACCCCGAAAACCGTGCCGGGGGGCGGCGCTCCCACGGTTCGAAGCCCATCCGACGGGGGATGCGCAACGCGCGTGCTCCCTCATGGCACCGCCATGACCGGTGCCGGGCGGGACCCGTGGACGCAGCACCATAAACTCGGGTATGTATACCTGCCGGTAGCCAAACCAGGCCCACGTCAGGGGCCCGGTGGGGCAAATTCAACCGACACGCTGGACGAGGGGACTGACGAGACAGTGACACTGTTCGAGTCGATGCACAATCCGGAAGCTCTCAAGCGGCTTCCGGCCGATCAGCTCCCGGTCCTGGCCCAAGAGGTCCGGGATTTCCTGGTCGAGTCCTGCTCGCAGACCGGCGGGCACCTCGGTCCCAGCCTCGGCGTCGTCGAGCTCACGATCGCGCTGCACCGGGTCTTCGAGTCCCCCAGGGACCCCATCCTGTTCGACACGGGCCACCAGGCCTACGCGCACAAGGTCCTCACCGGCCGGCACGACTTCAGCAACCTGAAGTCCGAGGGCGGCCTGTCCGGCTACCCCTCGCGGGCCGAGTCCGAGCACGACTTCATCGAGAACTCCCACGCCTCCACCGCGCTCTCCTACGCCGACGGCATGGCCAAGGCCAACGAGGTCCGCGGCCTGCGCGACCGCACCGTCGTCGCCGTCATCGGCGACGGCGCCCTCACCGGCGGCATGGCCTGGGAGGCGCTCAACAACATCGCGGAGAAGAAGGACCGCCGCCTCGTCATCGTCGTCAACGACAACGGGCGCTCCTACTCGCCGACCAAGGGCGGCCTCGCCGACCACCTCGCCTCCCTGCGCATGGCCCCCGGCTACGAGCAGGCGCTGGACCTGGCCAAGACCACCCTCAACCGCACCCCGGTCGTCGGCCAGCCCCTCTACGAGGCCCTGCACGGCCTCAAGAAGGGCATCAAGGACGCCATCCAGCCCCAGATGATGTTCGAGGACCTGGGCCTGAAGTACCTGGGCCCCATCGACGGCCACGACGAGCCCGCGCTGGAGAAGGCGCTGCGCCGCGCCCGCGACTTCGGCGGCCCGGTGATCGTCCACGTCATCACCCAGAAGGGCAAGGGGTACGCCCCGGCCGAGAACCACGACGAGGACCAGTTCCACGCCCCCGGCCCCTTCGACATCGCCACCGGCCAGGCCAAGCCCGGTTCCAAGGCCCTCAAGTGGACGTCGGTGTTCGCCGACGAGATGGTGAAGATCGGCGCCGAGCGCGAGGACGTGGTGGCCATCACCGCCGCCATGCTCCACCCCACCGGCCTCAACAAGTTCGCCGACGCCCACCCCGACCGGATCTTCGACGTCGGCATCGCCGAGCAGCACGCCGCCACCGCCGCCACCGGCATGGCCATGAACGGGCTGCACCCGGTCGTCGCCGTGTACGCGACCTTCCTCAACCGCTGTTTCGACCAGGTGCTCATGGACGCCGCGCTGCACCGCCAGGGCGTCACCTTCTGCCTGGACCGAGCCGGCGTCACCGGCAACGACGGCGCCAGCCACAACGGCATGTGGGACATGTCCATCCTCCAGGTGGTCCCCGGACTCCGCCTGGCCGCGCCCCGCGACGCCGAGCGCCTGCGCACCCTGCTGCGCGAGGCCGTCGCGGTCGAGGACGCCCCCACCGTCGTCCGCTACCCCAAGGGCGCCGTCGCCGAGGACCTGCCCGCCCTGGGCAAGGTCGGCTCCATGGACCTGCTGCGCCGCGCCGCCGACGGCGGCCACTCCGAGGACCTGCTCATCGTGGGCGTGGGCACCATGGCCCAGGTGGCCTGCGAGGTCGCCGACCGGATGGCCGACCAGGGCATCGGCGTCACCGTCATCGACCCGCTGTGGGTCAAGCCCCTGGACGAGGCGCTGGTCGCCGAGGCCGCCCGGCACAGCGTCGTCGCCGTGGTCGAGGACAACGGCCGCACCGGCGCCGTCGGCGACGCCGTGGCCCGCCTGCTGCGCGACCACGACGTGGACGTTCCGGTGCGCACCTTCGGCATCGCCCAGGAGTTCCTGGACCACGCCAAGCGCGACACCATCCTCCAGGAGCAGGGCCTGACCCCGCAGGAGCTCTCGCGCAAGCTCACCGAGACGGTCTCGCGCCGCACCGAGGGCGCCGGCGACCCGGCCCTGGCCGACAAGTAGGTCCGACCCTCCTGGACGGGAGGGGTCCTGCTGCCAGAATGGGGGCATGACCTCTCCCGACGATCCCCGCGCCGAGGAAGAATCCGCACCGCTCAAAGTGGCCGTCATCGGCTCCGGCCCGGCCGGGCTGTACACGGCCGACTCCCTGACCCGGCAGCGCAGGGTGCCGGTCCGCGTCGACGTCATCGACCGCCTGCACACCCCCTACGGGCTGGTGCGGTACGGGGTGGCGCCCGACCACACCAAGATCAAGGGCGTGGCCCGCGCGCTGCAGCGCATCCTGGAACACCCCGACGTGCGGTTCGTCGGCGGCGTGGAGTTCGGCGCCGACGTCACCCGTGACGACCTGGCCCGCACCCACCACGCCGTCGTGTACGCCACGGGGGCCTCCACGGACCGGCGCATGGGCGTGCCGGGGGAGGACCTGCCCGGCAGCGTCGCCGCCACCGACTTCGTCAACTGGTACTGCGGGCACCCCGACAGCGAGATGCTCCGGTTCGTCCTGGACAGCGAAGAGGTCGTGGTGGTCGGCGCCGGGAACGTCGCCCTGGACGTGGCCCGCATCCTCGTCAAGACCGCCGACGAACTGCGGCACACCGACATCCCCCAGCCCGCCCTGGAGGCGCTGGCGGCCAGCCGGGTGCGCACCGTCCACCTGCTGGCCCGGCGCGGCCCGCTCCAGGCCAAGTTCACCGCGCCCGAACTGCGCGACCTGCTCGAACTGCCCGACGTCGACGTCGTGGTGGACCCCGCCCAGGTCGACATCGACCTCGCGGAGGTCCGCGGCGACGTCGCCCGCGCCGCCCGCACCAACCTGCGCCTGCTGCGCGAACGCGCCGCCCAGCCGCCCAAGGGGCGGCCGCGCGCCGTCCACCTGCACTTCTGGTCCCGGCCCGTGGAGGTCCTGGGCACGGACCGGGTGACCGGTGTGCGGGTGGAGCGCACACGCCTGGACGGCGAACGCCTGGTCGGAACGGGGGAGACCGCCGACCTGCCCGCGGGCATGGTGCTGCGCTCCGTCGGCTACGCGGGCCTGCCGATCCCGGGCGTGCCCTTCGACGAGGCGGCCCGCACCGTGCCCCACCGCGACGGCCGGGTCCTCGACACCGAGGGCCGCGCCGTGCCGGGGGACTACGTGGCGGGCTGGGCCAAGCGGGGCGCCACGGGCGTGATCGGCACCAACAAGTCCGACGCCGCGGGAACCGTGCGCGCCCTGCTCGCCGACGCGCCCGCCCTGCTGGACGGCGCCCCCGCCCTGGTGGACCTCACCGAGGTGGTCAAGGGCAGCGACTACGGGGCCTGGCTGCGCATCGACGAGGCCGAGGCCCGCCGCGCCGCGGAGCTGGACCGCGGCGAGCGGGTCAAACTCCACGGCTGGGAGGCCTACCGGGACGCCATCAGGTGACCTCGCCGGAGGCGGCGCCGTAGGTGTTGCAGCCGCCCACGGTCGCCTCGTTCCAGCCCTGCTCCAGCCAGTGGGCCCGGTTGGTCGCGGTGCCGTGGGTGGGCAGGTCGCCGCCGCCGTTGAAGTTCTCGTTGACCCACCGCAGGGACCGCTCGTCGGCGCCGGTGATGGCGCGCAGCCCGATCCCGGCCATGCACTCGGCCTGGAGCTCGGTGCGGCGCAGCGTGTCCAGCTCCTCCGCCTCGCTGGCCGACTTGCGGCGCATCTCGTGGGAGATGTCGAGGATGCCGGTCACGTACTGCACATGGTGGCCGTACTCGTGGCCCATGAGCGCGACCCACACGTCCTCGTGGGCCTGCGCGGGGATCTGCCCGCCGAGCGTGCGAACGTTGGGCAGGACCACGGTGATGCGTTCGAGCTCGCTCTCGTAGTAGGCCAGCGTGTACCCCTCCTCGTCGCCGGAGTCGGGTGACTCCCGGGTGACGGTGATCTCGGGGGTGTCCACGCTCAGCCCCAGGTCGTCGAAGACGGGGGCCCACAGCTCGTCCAGGCAGTGGCCGGTGGCGGTGGCGAACTCCTCCCAGGAGTCGTCGGACCCCGAGTCCAGCTCGGGCACGTCGCAGGCGATGTCCTGGGGTGTGGCGGCGTCGTACAGGGGGTGGTCGGCGATGTTGATGGTGACCCGCCCGGGCGGCTCCGACAACCGGTCGTCGTAGTAGGCCGCGAGGTTCTCGCCGGTGGGCGCGGGCTCGGGCTGCGGCGTGGCGACCACGATGACGACGCTGGCCACCAGCGCCGCCAGCGCCACGGTCGCCGCCACCGCCGACGCCGCCAACACCCCCCGCCCCCGCCGCGGCGGCGGAGGAGGCGGTGGCCCCCACTGCTGCACCGGCCACCCGTACTGCCCGTCGTACCCCCCGTACTGCTGCATCCCGTACGCGGGCATCCCGCCCCCGTACGGCGCCCCCGGCATGCCTGCGGCACCGCCGTACCGCGGCACCCCCTGGGCGCCACCCGCGTACGGCGATGCCCCCGGGGCACCGTACTGCGGTGCGCCCTGCGCGCCGTACTGCTGCATGCCCGGGGTGGCTGTGCCCTGAGGTGTACCCGCGCCGCTTGAGGCCGCGGCCCGCGGCGGCATCCCCGCGGCGGTCCCACCCCGCGCGCCGCCCGCGTGCGGAGGCATGCCCGGAATGGGCGCGCCCTGCGGTGCTCCCGAGGCACCTATGCCGGTGCCGTGCTGCGGTGTCCCCGGGGTGCCCGTGCTGCCCGTGGGCGGTGTGCCCGGCGTGTTGTGTGATGCGCTCGTGTGCTGCTGCATGCCCGGGGTGGGTGTGCCCTGCGCACTGCTCGCGTACGGCGGCGTACCCGGAGCACCCGTACCACCCGTGTGCGGTGTGCTCGCCTGCGGCGGCATGCCCGGGGTAGGCGTGCTCCCCGCGTGTGGTGCGTTTTCCGTGCCGTGTGATGCACCTGGGGTCGGCGTGCTCTGCGGTGCTCCCGGTACGCCTGTGGCGGCGCTGTGCCGTGGTGTCACCGGGGCGGGTGCGCCGCTTGAGGCCGCGGTGTGTGGTGGCAACCCTGCGGCGGGCGGGATGGGTGTGCCCTGCGGTGTTCCCGAGGCACCTGTGGCGGTGCCGTGTCGCGGTGTTCCTGGGGCAGGCGTGGCCCCCGCGTGCGATGTGCTCGTATGAGGCGGTGCACTCGGGGCGTGTGGTGCTCCCGGTACGCCTGTGGCGGGTGCGTCCTGTGCGGCGTCTGGTGCACCCGGGGTGCCTGAGTCGCCTGTATGCGGTGCCGCCTCGGCGGCGGGTGTGCCCTGCGGGGTGGGGGAGGCGTGGACGGTGGTGCCGGGGACCCAGGGGGTGCCGGTGGACGGGCGGAAGCGCTCATCGCCGGGTCGGTTCTCCACGCGGTCGGTCCTCGCTCTCGTGCCATGGCGCGCCGGCCAGGGCCGGATCCACCCGGGGCGAATCCGGCAAGTGCCACAGACCTCTAAGTATGGGGCTTAATCGGACTTACCGATAGTAACCGCATTGCTGCTTTCGGGTGATTCGTACCGAACGCCCAGGTCTGTCAATACGTTCTGAAGCTCGGACTCGAAAAGTGGTTCCATGTCCCGCATCACGAAATCCAGGTGCTGGAAGATCTCCATGCACACCACCCCGTACAGCCGCACCCAGCAGGAGCTGAGCACCATCACCGCCTCGACCGGTGTGCGGGAGTCCCCGAACCCGCACAGGTCGGCGAAGGACCGCAGTTCGCGTTCCAGCTCGGGGGTGATCGACCGCCCGTCGGGCAGCTCGAAGCGCTTCTCGTGGACCAGCTGCTCGAACAGGGTGAAGAACGTCGCCCCGAACCGCTTGCCCGCCTCCACCGCCGGGGTCAGGTCCACCCCCGGGTCCAGCCGGGTCCGCGGCCCGAACATGGCGGCGAACTCCGCCCGGTGCCCCAGCGCCCACCCCCGGAACGCCCGGAGCGAGGTGAGGATGCGCCGGTCGGTGTCCTCGGCCGGAACGCTGGCGTCGGCCGCGGCCACCGCGGCGGCCAGCTCGTCGAACATGTCCGCGGTGATGAGCACCAGCAGCGCGTCGATCCCCGGCACGTAGCGGTACAGCCCCGGCGCGGTCATCCCCATCTCGCGGGCGATGGCGCGCAGGGACACCCCCGCCGCCCCGTGCTCGACGAGGTGGCCGCGGGCGATGCCCTTGATCTCGGCGAGTGTGGCCTCGCGCACACGCTCCCGTCGGCTCGGAGCCCGCCCACCCTGTTCCAGCTGCGGTTTCGTCATCTGTTGCGGTACACCCCGGTTTGTGGTCGATCGTCGGCGATATTGACATCGTAATGCCTGCACGCTTTAGTGAACACCGTTAACCGACATGAAGGCCGTTTGCTGAAAGGGCTGCCCATGCCAACGCACACGGGGCTTTTCGGCCGTCTCGGACTCGGCGCCCACCGCTTCCGCTGGGCGGTGCTGGTCGCCACCGCCCTTTTCGCCGTCTTCGCCGCGGTCTGGGGCTCGGGCGTCTTCTCCGACGTCAGCGAGAGCGGTTTCGAGGACCCCGGCGCCGAGTCCTCCCGCGCCATGGACCTCCTCGAAGGCGAGCTGGGCCACGACGACATCGACATCGTCG